>JAZOMR010000131.1:0-5093 GCA_045654105.1 Faecalimonas sp.
AAAATCGTAGTATTAAGCAAGTTTATAAAAAGTTTATTGAAACGATGAGAGATGAGTGTTAAAATATACGGTAATGATAACTTATGAGGAGATAAAAAAATGGGTGGTTTTTTTAACTATGATAGTCCATTAATGAGCGGACTAGGAAAATTGGCGGATTTGGTTATCTTGAATCTGTTGACATTACTTTTTTGTATTCCAATTGTGACGATTGGGGCATCTTTGACAGCCTGTCATTACGTGGCGTTAAAGATCAGACGTGGAGAAGGTTATGTAATAAAGAACTTCTGGAAGTCTTTTAAGGAGAATTTACTACAATCTACCGCAATCTGGTTGATTGTTAGCTTTGGTTTGGCATTCTCATTATTTGTAGCATTTTTCTTCAATGTAGAGGGAACCATGGCTTCTATTTCACGTGGTGTACTTTTTGCGGCATCCATATTCTGGGGATTTGTTTACTGCTGGGTATTTCCGCTGCAATCGAAATTTGCAAACACCATAAAGAATACCATAAAGAATTCGTTCCTTTTGTCTTTTAAATATCTGTTCCGAACGATATTGATGTTGGTTATTAATCTGGTTCCGGTAGTGCTTATTCTAGTTTTGAGTTTCCAATGGTACAGTCTGTTGTTTATGTTCGGATTTTCAGCGCCAACCTATTTATGTGCAATGTTGTACGACAAGAAGTTTGAGGAATTAGAAGAAATGATTTTGCAAAACCAGGCAGAAGAAGCAGAAGTGACAGAAGAAATCTTCACAATAGAAGAAGGCACAAACTAGATGGGAAAATACCAGAGTCTGTCAGGACAGACTCTTAGTATCAAGATCCCCAGTAGCAGGATTGTCTATAAGCTCACCGTTCTCAGTAAAACGGGAGCCGTGACAAGGGCAGTCCCATGAACGCTCCTGTGGATTCCATTTTAATGCGCATCCCAAGTGTGGGCAGCGTTTGGTTGTAGGAGTAAGGAGATTGGTGGTTGCTTCAAAAGCGTTAATGAAAAGCTGTGTTCTTAGCATGGTTCTCGATGGCGAGAAGACCGGTGCATAAGAGCACTCTTTTTTTGTTATCATATCGCGAAGAAGCATGGCTGCTGTCATGGCAGAGGTCATGCCCCATTTATTAAAACCGGTTGCCACATAGAGATTCTCTGTGTTTTTTGAATACGCTCCGATGTATGGTACTTCATCCAAAGTCATACAATCCTGAGTTGCCCAGTAATAACGTGCCTGTGCATCGGGATAATGGGCTGTGGCAAACTCAGAAATCTCCTTCCAGTTTCCGCCGTGTTTTCCTGTGCGGTGGTCGCCACCGCCAATGAGTAGGAGATTCTCATAATTGCGGAAGGAGAAGCCTTTATCATTTTCATCCACATACATACCCTTTACATCTGGCGCATTTTCGTATGCAATTACATATGAGCGATGCTGATACATTTTCAAAAAATAACTTCCATGTTTATTTAAGAACGGGAAATGTGTGGTAACTATGATGTTTTGTGCTGTAATGCGCCCATGCTCTGTCATGGCTGTATTTGGCATAAGTTCTCGCACTTTAGTGTGCTCGTAAATAGAAAGCCCTTTAGAAATTTCTGCCAGGAACATTAGCGGATGAAACTGAGCCTGATTTTCAAATCTTACAGCACCGGCATTTGACAGTGGAAGGGGAAGCTTTCCTACATAGTCGGCAGTAAATTTAAGTTGGTTTAGTGCATGCAGTTCCTTCTCTAGTTTTGCCGAAGAATTGAGTGAATAGACGAAGGAATCTTTCGTTTCAAAATGGCAGTCAATGTTTTCGCAAAGTTTCTGGTATTCCTGTAATGCGGCTACATTTGCATCCAGATACATACGGGCCATTTCCAGGCCAAAACGCTTCACTAGCTTGTGGTAAATGAGACCGTGCTGGATGCTGATTTTTGCAGTTGTGTTCTTGGTAATGCCACAGCAAAGCTTGTCTGCTTCCACGAGCACATAATCGACACCCGCCTGCTCTAGCATGTGGGCACAAAGAATACCGGTGATGCCGCCACCGATAATTAACACTTCAGTTTTGATGTCCTTTTTTAATTGTTCAAAAGATGGAAAATTTACAGAATCTGACCAAATGGAATTCATACTATCACCTCTGGATTTAGTATGAGAAAAAGAGACAAAAATATACAATTGAAGTACAGTCTAAATTGGTATATAGTAGAAATGACAAGAAAGAATGAATGAAAGAAAGAACGAGAGATGAAAAGAAGATGAGAAAGAATTTAAAACGATTATTTAGTTATTATAAACCATATAAATTCCTGTTTTTCAGCGATTTGTTTTTTGCAATGCTGGGGGCTGCAATTACATTGGTGATGCCCCTTATTGTCCGTTATGTTACCAATGAAGTGGTATATTTTGAAGGGCAGAAGGCACTGCAAACCATACTTATTTTGGGTGGAGTGATGATTGCGCTGGTGCTTGTTGAAATGGGATGTAATTATTACATGACATACTACGGTCATATGATGGGCGCCAGAATGGAAGCCAACATGCGAAAGGATATCTTTGAGCACTATCAGAAGTTGTCATTTACCTTTTTTGACAACCGAAAAGTGGGAGAACTGTTATCTCGTATCACAAGTGACTTGTTTGATATCACGGAGCTGCTTCATCACGGACCGGAGGATTTGTTAATTTCACTTATTAAGTTAGTGGGCGCATTTGTTATTTTAATTCGTATCAATTTGACGCTTACTTTAGTGACATTTACCTGTATACCGATTATGCTGGTGCTTGCGATTTACTTCAATCGCAAAATGAAACGTGCATTCAAAAGAAATCGACAGCGTGTGGCAGAAATCAACACTCAGATTGAAGACAGTTTATCCGGTGTTCGTGTGGTGAAGTCTTTTTCAAATGAAGAGATAGAGATAGAAAAGTTCCAAGAGGGGAATCGCAATTACATCGCATCCAAACGAGACAGTTATCGCTATATGGCGGGCTATCACTCCAGCGTGGGAGCCATGACTACTATGGTTACAGTAATCGTCATTGTTTTGGGTGGCTTATTTATGAATGGCGGGGCAATTAAAGCCACGGATTTGATTACATTTTTGCTATATATTCATAACTTTACGGAGCCGGTTCGAAAACTCATTAACTTTGCAGAACAGTTCCAGAATGGATATTCCGGATTTGAACGTTTCATGGAAGTGATGGATATTGAGCCTGATATTCAGGATGCAAAGGATGCAGTTTCTGTGAAAAATTTGGAAGGCGATATTGCCTTTGAAAATGTATCCTTCCATTATGAGAGCAATAAGGAACAGGTGCTGAAAAATATAAATCTGCAGGTTGCTGCAGGCGAGTATGTGGCACTTGTGGGTGCATCGGGAGTTGGAAAGACGACCCTTTGCAGTCTGATACCACGCTTTTATGAAGTGACGGAAGGTGCTATTAAGATTGACGGCATGGATATCCGCAAGATGAAACAGGCTGACCTTCGAAGTCAGATTGGGATTGTGCAGCAGGATGTGTACCTGTTTGCAGGAAATATCTTAGATAATATCCGTTACGGGAAACCAGATGCAACGGATGAGGAAGTTATCCTGGCAGCAAAACGTGCCAATGCCCACGATTTTATCATGAGTTTTCCGGATGGCTATCAGTCAGATATTGGACAGCGCGGCGTAAAATTATCCGGCGGACAGAAGCAACGTTTATCCATAGCACGAGTGTTCCTTAAGAATCCGCCGATTCTTATCTTTGATGAGGCAACTTCAGCACTTGATAATGAAAGTGAACAAGTGGTGCAGCAGTCTATGGAGGAGCTGGCGAAGGATAGGACAACCTTTGTGATTGCACATAGACTTTCAACCATTCGAAAGGCAGAACGAATTCTGGTACTTACAGAGGATGGAATTGCGGAAGAAGGTACACATGAGGAACTGCTGGAGAAGAAGGGCGCTTATGAGGCACTGTATAATCTGCAGTTTCGGTAAGAAAAGAATGTTATAAAAACTACCAAACTGGCTCAAACTATGGTATTATTATTAGATTAAAGCAACAAGGAGAAAAAGACGTGGGAGAAATACGGTTTAGACGAACAGAGTTGGAAGATAGGGATATGATGCATGCATATTTTCGCAAGTTTCCAAGCAGAAGCTGTGAGAGAACCTATGCAAATGCATTGCTCTGGTCCAGACATTACCCTGTTCAGTTTGCAGAGATAGAAAATACCTTGGTATTTCGCTCTACCAGTCATGGAGAGGCATACACCTATCCGGCAGGGGAGCCGGAAGATGTGAAGCGTGCACTGGATTTCTTAATGGCTGGCACGAAAGAGCGTGGTGTACCATTTGTGTTATATCATATTACGCCGGAACAGTTTGAACAGATTGAAGCCTGGTATCCCGGGCAGTTCGAACTGGAATTGAACCGAGACATTGCGGACTATATCTATGAGTCTGAGAAGCTGGCTACGTTAGCAGGGAAGAAACTCCATGCCAAGCGAAATCATATCAATAAATTTAAAGCGAATCACGAAAACTGGAGTTACGAGACCATGTCAGAAGATAATCTGGAGGAGTGTTTCCAGATGGCTCTGAAGTGGAGAAATGAGAATGGCTGTGAGGAAGATGAAGAGAAGAACGCAGAGATGTGCGTCACCTTAAATGCCCTTCGATTATTCAAGGAGTTGGAGCTGACAGGTGGAATTCTTCGCATCAATGGAGAGATTGTTGCATTTACCATTGGAGAGGAATTAAGCGAGGATACGTTCGTAGTACACATTGAGAAAGCATTTGCAGATATTCAGGGCGCATACCCGATGATCAATCAGCAGTTCGTAGAGCACGAATGCATGAAATATAAATATATCAACAGAGAAGAGGATACCGGTGCAGAGGGACTTCGAAAGGCGAAGTTGTCTTATCGACCAGCCTTCTTGCAGGAAAAAGGTATTGTAAAGGAGAGAGAATCATGATAGCAGAGAAAATGCAGAATATGGTGAAAAACAGCTCGGCCATCCGTGCCATGTTTGAGGAAGGAAATCGTTTGGCAAAGATTTACGGGAAAGAGAACGTGTTTGACTTTAGCTTGGGGAATCCAAATGTGCCGGC
>JAZOMR010000132.1:0-4398 GCA_045654105.1 Faecalimonas sp.
ATATGTATATATGTGCGAATGGTATGAAGAGTGGATACAAAAGAACCTTAGACAATCTCATCAATATACAAAACTTGGTAATTGATATAGACTCTCACACGTCCAGTTTATCAATCGAGGAATTGAACGAGCATATATTGAAATTCGAAGAAAAATTGTTGAGTAGGCTTGTATTAAAGCCAAATCTCGTTAATCGAACAGGGCGAGGTGTTCATTTGTGGTTCGGCATAGAACCTTGTCACGTTTCCCTTGGCAAAATTTGTTTGAGTGTAATAGATATGCTCTGCAATCACATCACAGAAATCATGTTGGAACTGAACGAAAACGAATTGTCGGTAGATAGAGCCTCTTCATTAAAGTTAAACGGATTGTTTCGATTGCCTTACTCATACAACACCAAAGCAAAGCGTTGGTCTGAATGCAGACTGGTACACGAGGAATTTCCAAATGTAAATGAGTTGAGAAAAAAAATGCTCTCAAATGGATATAAGAGTGACTATTTTGTTGAGCGTACTGGTAAAAAGAAAATTGGCAAGAAGAAAGTATACTCTGGTAAATATCGCTTTTCAAATAAAATAAATTTAAATGATTACACGCCGTGCTTAATTCATAGAAAAATGTTTTTGGAACAAGTAATCCAAGCAAGAGGTGGGAAAAAAGGGTCAAGAGATTTGCTGATGTTTGCATTATATGCAACTGTTATATGGCTATTTGATAAAGAAGACGCACAAGCATACTGTGAAGAATGGAATAGTACATTTGAACAACCTCTAAAAGATTCTAAGCTGTGGGAAATTTTTAGAGATGTAGATAGAAAGCGATACAAATTCACGGTTACAAAGTTTTTAAACTTAATCAATGCCACAGATGAAGAACGTGGTTGGTATCATAAATTGTCCGTGAAAGAAGAGCGTAAAAAGGCGAGACACAAAGCAAAGGAAGAACGAAATCGCAACGTGAAAGAATTACGCGAAGAAGGTCTTACGATTGTTGCGATTAGTAAGGAAATGAATTTGTCTCGTCCTACTATATACAAAATCTTGAAAGTAGAATAGCCATATCCATTTTGCTCGTTCGTAATAAACGATTGAGCAAAATGCACACGACAATGCTCGCCATTGTCTAGTGTGTTAGACCTAAAATTTAGGTCTTCTACACTACTTATGAAAACAAAGACAAAGGAGCATTATTATGTACGGAATTATGAGAACTGAAAAACGTAGCCGTAGTGATGTGTACGGCATACAGATTGAGGCAAACAGAACACAAGAAGACCATTTAAGAGGTAGAGAGTTTAACGGCTCAAATATTGATTGGAGTTTAACTGAACGGAATGTTTATCTCATTCCGAAGAACGACAACTGGAATAAGACCATAACAGAAACCCTTGAACAGTATAATATCAAGCCTAGAAAGAACTCGGTTGTTCTGCTTGATAGTATTTACACGGCTTCGGCTGATTTCTTTGAGGGCAAGACACATAACGAAATAATTGACTATTTTCAATCGTGTTTGGAGTTTCACGAAAAGACCTATGGCAAGCACATAATCAATGCCGTTATACATTTCGACGAAGTAGGCTCTAATGCTGGTGGCTCTTGCAAAAATGATGACGGCACATATAAGGGTGCAAATTATCATTTACACGTGGCAACTATTCCTATTATCAAGAAAGATAGTATTTATTGTCTTTCAGCCAAGGATATAATGGGTGGTCGTTCCCAGTATCGTAAAAAACAAGATGATTTCTATTCGCAGGTGTCTAGTCTGTGGGGCTTGGAACGTGGAGAGGTCAAAGATTATGACGAAACTCGAAAACATCTCAACAAAATGGAGTACGAAATCCAAGAAATGAACATAAAGTCTCAAAAGGCAAAAGCAGAGTTAAATATCAGAGAACGTGTTTTAGAAGCGTGTTCTGAACCGATTGAGCCAATCGAAGTTATTTCCTCAACGGCTGAAAACAAACTCAAAAACAAGCCTAGCACAAGCACAGTGAGGACATCAGACCTTGAACGTCTGCAATCGCAGGTACAGACTGCAAAAGCATTACAGAATGGACTAAACGCATTGAATTCATTGGCAAAGGAAACTGTCGAACTTGCTGCGACAGATGAAAGGGTGCTAAAACTGGAACACAAGCTCAAACAGTCACACTCTCGTTGCCAACAACTAGAACAATCGGTCAAAGACAAGCAGAACGAAATAAATCGTCTGTCTGATTATATCCAACGATTAGAACAATGGTTTCGCACAATTAAGACTTGGATACTTGAACGAAAACTAATGAAAGACTTTGAATGTTACATTGAGAATGAAACAAGGGAACTTGTTAGAGAAGAAATTGAATACGAAGAACAACAAGATTTTGAAAGGGGCTAGTCCCCTTTTTTATTTTACCCCAAAAGAGATATTATAGTCAAATTCAACTCGCAGCGAATGGCAAAACATGTAGAAAAAACAAGCAAAAATGGACGATATTTTCTACATTCTATTTTGGGGAAGTCGCAAAGAAATCCACTACAATAATTTTGTCTGACAAAAAATTTATATAAATTGAACTTGCGCAAGTTCATATTCGAGAAAGGGAAAGAATATGAACAAATACACAAATTTAACAATTGAACAGATTAACACGGAGTTAAACAACTTGACTTTTATAAAAGACAGTATTATATTAACTGCTACGGATGTTGCAAAGCATAAGGAAGCACTTATGAATGCAAAAGACAAAAAAATTTTAGAGACTTACCCTATTAGAACGTGGCAAGCCAACACAGGCGTATGGAAAGCTCACGTTCCTGATTCCACGAAAGACCGTGGACGAAAAGTTATTGAGGGTAAAACAAAAGAGGTCCTTGAAAACAAAATATTGAAAGATTACTACAAGCGATTTGATGATAGATTGATTTTTGCCAATTACTTTGCAGAATGGTTGACAAAAGAAAAAGCAAAGAATAGACAACCTTCTACCATTCAACGTAATTTTGATGATTATGCTAAATTTATCAAAGGAAAGCAGATTGACAAAATGAACATTACTACAATTAGAGCGTATGATATTAAAGATGTACTTCACTCTGCAATCAATGAACATCACTTGACACGCAAGACACTTGGTAATGTGAAATCACTTTTTTCGGGTATGTTCGCATTTGCACTAGAAAAGAACGACATCAATGAAAATCCAATGGATAAAGTCGGTAAAATTGAAAATAGCAATATTCGACCAGAGCCAACGAAAAAACCTAGGACACAGGTCTTTGACAAAAAGGATTTACCTATTCTAACAAACTACATAGCAGAGCATTATATGGAACACAACCCACTTGTATCACTTGCAATCCTTTTAAATTTTCAATTAGGACTTCGAGCAGGCGAACTCTGTACAATCAAGAAAAAAGATATTGACTTTGAAGAAAAGACAATCAATGTTGACCGTACAGAAATCAGTTATCGACCAGTTTATTTGGAAAACGGAGAACTTGTAAAAGGCGAAACAGTACACGAAGTTACAGATGACCGTACCAAAGCCGATTCTAACCGTATCATAGCATTAACAGACTTTGCAATCGAGATTATCAAGATTGTTTTACAGTTGCATGAATCAATGTCGTTAAAAACCGATTTTCTGTTTGTTGATGAGAACGAAAACCATATTATCAGACAGCGAATCAATGATTGCTTGAAGTATTATTGTGATAAGGTATCTATAAATGCAAAATCTTCTCACAAGATAAGAAAAACCTTTATTTCCAATTTGTTCAGAAACGGATTTGATATTGAAGAAGTTATGCAGATAGCAGGACATAGAGTAAAGTCAACCACGATTGAACATTACCTTTTTTCTATGGAATTAGAGGAAGACAAACACAAAAAACTGAACAAAGCAGTCGGTATGAATCAGAACATATTAACACAACCCATACTCATCCCAAATAAGACTGCATAAAAAAACGGAAGAACGTTGTAAATTCAGCGTTCTTCCTTAATTATCTAGTGAAGCATCGGGGATTCGAACCCCGGACAACTTGATTAAAAGTCAAGTGCTCTACCGACTGAGCTAATATCCCATCTATTATGCTATCCAGGCAAACATGAATCAGAGGCAGGGTACCTGCCCCTGTTGTTTGTAAGCCTAATATATAATAGCAAGCCGATGATCGGACTCGAACCGATAACCTGCTGATTACAAATCAGCTGCTCTGCCATTGAGCCACATTGGCATTATAGCAGGGATTAAGAAAAAGTGGGGCCTATAGGGCTCGAACCTATGACCCTCTGCTTGTAAGGCAGATGCTCTCCCAGCTGAGCTAAGACCCCCCATATGAGAATAAGCGAGTTTCCGAATCCGGTACTCGCGTTTATGAACTATTGTCCATAAACGACCCAGATGGG
>JAZOMR010000133.1:0-2581 GCA_045654105.1 Faecalimonas sp.
GTGGTTCTAAGACAACTCAGATTGCAAAAGAAGGTTTAATTGCAGAATTTAATTTAACAGTTGTACAAGCGCAGGCGGTTGTTGACATGAGACTTCGTGCGCTTACTGGTTTGGAAAGAGAAAAACTCGAAAATGAATATGCAGAACTTATGCAACGTATTGGAGAATTAAAAGCAATTCTAGCCGACCGTAAACTATTACTTGGAGTAATTAAAGAGGAAATCTTAATTATTAGTGAAAAATACGGAGATGAAAGAAAAACTCAAATTGGATTTGATGAATTTGATATTTCCATGGAAGATTTAATTCCGGAGCAAGATGTTGTTATCACAAAAACAAAACTTGGGTATATCAAACGTATGACAACCGATACCTTTAAGAGCCAAAATAGAGGTGGAAAAGGTATTAAAGGTATGCAGACTCTAGAAGAGGATTATGTAGAAGAATTATTTATGACTTCTTCACATCACTACATCATGTTCTTTACCAATACTGGTCGTGTATATAGATTAAAAGCATACGAAATACCGGAAGCAAGTAGAACTTCAAGAGGAACTGCAATTGTAAATCTATTGCAGCTTATGCCGGAAGAGAAGATTACAGCTATGATTCCAATTAAGGAATACGAAGAAGGACAATACCTCTTCATGGCTACTCAGAAAGGTCTTGTAAAGAAAACAAAGATTACAGATTATTCAAATGTTAGAAAGACAGGACTTGCTGCAATCACCCTGCGTGATGATGATGAATTAATCGAAGTTAAATTTACAGATAATGAAAAAGATATCATTATAGTAACAAAATATGGCCAATGTATCCGCTTTAATGAACAAGACGTACGTGCTACCGGCAGAACATCTATGGGTGTTAGAGGTATTAATCTTACAGACGGTGATGAAGTTGTGGCAATGCAGTTGACTGACCAAGGTGAACAACTCTTAATCGTATCTGAAAGAGGTTTGGGAAAACGCACAGTAATGGATGAGTTTACTGCACAAAACAGAGGCGGTAAAGGTGTAAAATGTTATAAGATTACAGAAAAAACCGGTGAAGTAGTTGGTGCGAAGGCTGTAAATGAAGATGATGAGATTATGATTATTAATACAGAAGGAATTATCATCCGTATGGAATGTAAAGGAATCTCTGTATTAGGTCGTATCACTTCCGGTGTAAAACTTATCAACCTACGTGAAAATGAAATCGTAGCTAGTATTGCTAAGGTAAAAGAAACACAAGAAGATGAATCTGAAATACAAGCAGAGGAACAAATAGAAGAACAGTAGATATAAGACACGTGGTATATTTTGCCACGTGTTATATCTTTCCCTAAAAAAGTTCTAGGAGACTATAATAATGAAAAGAATTCTTTTAATGGCACTTAGAAATTTAATCCGACTACCAGGTTTGTTAATTAAACTGTGGAAGTATTCTTCAAATGTTGATAAATACACGGATGAAGAACGTAATAAATTTCTTAAATATATAGTTGATATAGCTAATAAAGGTGGAAATGTAAAAATCAAATCCTATGGAGTAGAAAATATTCCTAATAAAAATGGATTTATGCTTTTTCCAAATCATCAAGGAATGTATGATGTATTAGCACTTCTTGATGTTTGTCAAAAACCGCTTTCCGTTGTGGCGAAAAAAGAAGTGGCAAAGATTCCGTTGCTCAAGCAACTATTTAAGATAATGAATGTAATTTTTATGGATCGCGAAGATGTACGCCAGTCCATGCAGGTTATTATAGAAGTATCAAAACAGGTAACTCAAGGAAGAAACTATATTATCTTTCCGGAAGGAACCAGAAGTAAAAACGGCAACAAGGTAGGAGAGTTTAAAGGCGGAAGCTTTAAAGCAGCTACAAAGGCAAAATGTCCGATTGTACCGGTTGCTTTAATAGACTCCTTTAAGCCTTTTGATACGGGTTCCACAGAAGAGGTAATTGTACAAGTACATTTTCTACAACCTATGATGTATGAAGAATATAAAGATATGAAAACAAATGATATTGCAGAAGAAGTGAAAAGAAGGATTGTAGAAGTAATTGAAAAAAATAAATAAAAAGACGTTGACAACTAAAAAGGTTGACGTTATAATAAATTTTGCACTGCGAAAGGAAAAGCAGTAATTCGGAGAAATACTCAAGAGGCCGAAGAGGCGCCCCTGCTAAGGGTGTAGGTCGGGCAACCGGCGCGAGGGTTCAAATCCCTCTTTCTCCGTTACAAGAAAATGACTTAAACATAAAAGGTTTAAGTCGTTTTTTTGTGAAGACGACCTGGCAAGATTTTTTAAAAATAAAAAAGTTGAAAAAAATCGAAAAAAGTTGTTGACAAGGGCTTGGTTGGTGTGATATTCTAACTAGGCTGTCGCAAGAGAGCAGCGAGAACATTGATAATTAAACAATAGATGACAATAAACGAATTCCTGAAAATTTCTAAAAAAGCAGAGAACTGGCGAGCGAAGAAAACCGGATGAAAATTTATTTTCAAAGAGGTTTGCAAGCGAGCATTGGGCGAAGCCCCATGAACGAGAAAGCGAAGCTTTCGAGTGCATGAACAGTTCGAAGTGTGAGAAAATT
>JAZOMR010000134.1:0-25734 GCA_045654105.1 Faecalimonas sp.
TGTAAAAGAAGTGGGCGCGTATTTGGAGGAAAAATTAAATGAGCTTGTAAAGACCAATGAATCGGTGTTAGAACGTCGAGGCATGGGCTTGATGCAAGGCTTAGTTTTGAACAAACCAGTTGGTGATGTGATTAAAAAAGCAATGGAGCAAGGTTTAATCGCAATCTCAGCAAGTGGAAATGTACTCCGATTGGTTCCGCCACTAGTAATTGAAAAGAAACATATAGACGAAATGTGTAAGATTTTAAATAAGATTCTGTAATTGTTCAGAGCTAAGCAAGGTGGCACTGAATAGTTGCAGAAACTGCTTGCATAAGAACCCAATTTATTGGAAATACTTCCCATATTAAGAAAAAGGAGGAATGACAATGATTGGGTTTATTATTGCATTATTATCCGGTGCACTGATGAGTGTACAGGGTGTATTTAACACACAGGTTACAAAGACAACAGGGATGTGGGTGTCCAATGGCTGGGTACAGCTGACTGCATTTTTAGTGTGTGTAGGGGCATGGCTGATTACAGGAAGAGACTCCATTGCGACTTTAGCAAAGGTGGAACCGAAATATGTTCTTCTCGGAGGTGTAATAGGAGCAGGGATTACCTGGACAGTTATAAAAAGTGTGGAAATGCTCGGTCCTGCAAAATCAGCACTTCTCATTGTAACCGCACAGCTTTTAGTTTCCTATCTCATAGAGTTATTTGGGCTATTCGGCATGGATAAAGAGCCTTTCGAATGGAGAAAGTTGCTTGGTTTGGGTGTTGCCGTTGTGGGAATTACGATTTTTCAATGGAAATAAAATGTTGCTTGTAATTTAAAACAAAATTCGCTAAAATAATACTATCTAAGCGTAGAGGGGTTCTTTGTAGTGATACTACGGAGGAAAGTATGCGAAGATATGGAATTGTATTATTGATATTGGCAATGATGCTTAGTTTGACTGCATGCAAGGCAAAGGGAAATGAGACATATGACTTGGAATCTATAGATACACAGGAAGAAGCGAAAAGTTCTAAAGAAACGAATGCAGATATTTATGTTTATGTTTGTGGGGCTGTTGAGCAGGAAGGTGTGTACAAATTGCCGGCCGGCAGCAGAATCTATGAGGCTGTGGAGATGGCAGGAGGATTTCGTGAGGACGCTGCCAAATCAGAGGTGAATCAGGCAGAGGTCCTTGTGGATGAGGCGAGAGTGTATGTGCCTACATTTGCAGAAGTAGTCGCAGGCGAAGCGGAAAATGATGGAAAGATAAATCTGAATAAAGCAACGAAAGAAGAACTGATGACACTGCCGGGTGTTGGGGCTTCTAGAGCGGAAAGCATTATTCAATACAGAAATGAGAATGGTGGATTTAAGAGTATTGATGAGATTATGCTGATTTCAGGAATTAAAGAGGGATTATTTGAAAAAATCAAAGATTTAATCAAAGTATAATAAAGGGAGATTATTCATGGGAAAACGAGTATTGGTTGTGGATGATGAAAA
Organism: Faecalimonas sp.; assembly: GCA_045654105.1. Classification (GTDB taxonomy): domain Bacteria; phylum Bacillota; class Clostridia; order Lachnospirales; family Lachnospiraceae; genus Faecalimonas. The sequence continues at coordinate 1,487 of JAZOMR010000134.1, forward strand.
ATTAATTGTGAAAGGAATTCGATTCAGCCTGCTTCAGGATGGGTTGGAGGTTGACTGTGCATATGATGGCGAGGAAGCCCTTGAGATGGCGAAGGCTACAGAGTATGATTTGATTTTACTTGATGTGATGCTACCGAAAATGGATGGGTTTGAAGTGTGCCAGCAGGTTCGAGAATTTTCTGATGTACCGATTATTATGTTGACAGCCAAGGGCGACGACATGGATAAAATCTTAGGTTTGGATTATGGCGCAGATGATTATATTACAAAACCATTTAATATTTTGGAAGTGAAAGCCAGAATCAAAGCAATTATGCGACGTGGACGTAAAAAAGACGAAAAAGAGAAACCGGGCAATGTTTTGGAAAAACACGATATGAAGATTGATCGTGATAATAGAAGAGTCTTTATTGAAGGTGCTGAAGTGAATTTGACAACAAAGGAATTTGATGTATTAGAATTACTTGCAACCAATCCGGATAAAGTTTACAGTAGAGAACAATTGTTAGAGCTTATATGGGGAAGCGATTACCCAGGAGATGCAAGAACGGTAGATGTACATATCAGACGTTTGAGAGAGAAAATTGAAAAACTTCCTAGCAATCCGAAATATGTATATACAAAGTGGGGAGTGGGTTATTATTTTAAATAAAATATTGAAAAGTTTACAATTTAGAATCGTTATGCTGCTTATTATCATAAGCAGCATCGCTTGTTTTCTAGTAAAAGAAGTGATTGTTGGAGCCTATGAGGACAGGGCAGTTGCGTGGAGAACGGCTGAGATACAGGAGCAATGCACCATTTTATCTAATCAGCTTACAAAGAGTACCTATATGAAATCTCCGGTTTCGGATGTGGTGGATGCGGAATTATCACAATTTTCTAATATTTATAATGGACGTGTTATCATTGTGGATAAGAATTTCCGTATTGTGAAGGATACCTTTGGAACGGATGAAGGAAAGACGATGATTGCGCCTGACGTTATTACCTGTTTTTCGGGAAGCGGAACAAGTTTTTATGATTCGGAAGCCAGGTATCTGGATATTACAACACCAATTACGGTAACAGTGGATGATAAAGTACAGGTGGAGGGCGTCATTTTAGCCAGTGTATCCACGGATATTATTTATGAAACCATGGCAGAGCTGAAGGGAAAAGCCAATACGGTTTTGTGGATTCTTGTCTTAGTTATCATCTTTTTGGGGATTTTTGTTTCCGGACATATGATGAAACCTTTAAAGAAGATTGTACGAGGGATTGAAGACGTTACGGAAGGATATGACAGTGATTTCCTACATGTGGATACATATCAGGAAACGAAGGATATTTCGGAAGCTTTTAATAAGATGTTAGGTCGTATGAAGATTCTGGATGATTCCAGACAGGAATTTGTATCCAATGTGTCTCATGAGCTGAAGACGCCGTTGACATCTATGAAGGTATTGGCGGATTCTTTGCTTGCGCAGGAGGATGTGCCGGTAGAACTCTATAAAGAATTTATGGGTGATATCACGGAAGAAATTGAGCGTGAAAACAAGATTATCAATGATTTGCTCTCACTTGTAAAGATGGATAAGACATCTGCAGATTTAAATGTCAAACCAGAGAATATTAATGAATTGGTAGAACGAATTTTAAAACGTTTACGACCAATTGCAGCGAAACAAAATGTGGAGCTGGTATTTGAAAGCTTTCGTCCGGTTACGGCTGAAGTTGACGAAGTGAAGTTTACTTTAGCAATTTCCAATTTGGTTGAAAATGCAATCAAGTACAACAAAGAAGAAGGCTGGGTTCAAGTATCTTTGAATGCAGACCACAAGTATTTTTATGTCAAAGTTGCTGATTCCGGTATGGGAATTCCACAGGAATCATTAGACCATATTTTTGAACGTTTTTATAGGGTGGATAAGTCCCACTCAAGAGAAATTGGTGGAACCGGACTTGGACTTGCAATTGCACGTAATGCGGTAATTATGCATCGCGGTGCAGTGAAGGTTCACAGCGAAGAAGGAGTTGGAACAACCTTTACGGTAAGAATTCCACTAACCTATATTGCATAGAGAAATGAGGAAAAATATGAAGAAGAAAATTGGAGTGCTTCTTTCTATTTTGTTATGTGTGCTGTTTACTGCTTGCGCAGAGCAGAAAAGTACGGAGGAAATGTATGTTTATTATGTAAATGCAGATGGAAATGCATTGATTCAGGAAACATATCCAATGACAACAGTAGAAGGGGCATTGGAAAAATTAAAGTTTCATTCCGTTTTGCCGAAAGAGGTAAAAATGGAAGAGTATAAATTAAACAAGGGATATTTGGATATTTATTTTAATTCTGCTTATGAGAAACTTGCTAAGAGTACAGAGGTGCTTGTACGTGCCGCATTTGTACAGACCTTGGTGCAAGTGGAAAATGTAAATTTTGTTAGATTTTATGTAGACGACGAACCATTGACAGACGGCGATGGCAATGCAGTAGGCTTGATGCGGGCGGAAGATTTTGTGCAAAGTACAGGTTCATCCATCGACTCGTATCAAACCACGGATTTGACACTTTATTTTGCAAACAAATCAGGGAAAACGCTAACAATCAGCAAGAAGTCAAATGTCCGCTATAATGTAAACACAACCATAGAAAGATTGGTGGTAGAACAACTGATAAAAGGAACGAGTGCTTCTGATGCACAGGCAACCGTACCGAAGAGCACAACGATTTTAGGTGTGTCTGTCAGGGAAGGAATTTGTTACGTGAACCTGGATTCTAAGTTCGTGTCAGATAGTTATGATTTAAATCCTGAAGTTGCCATTTATTCCATTGTGAATTCTGTCATTGAAAATGGAAATGTTACAAAGGTGCAGATTCTGATTGATGGAGCAAGCGATGTGGTTTATAAAAAGACCATTGACCTAAGCAGACCACTTGAGTGGAATGCCACCTTGCTTGAGGTGAAGTGATATGATAAAAACAAGGCCATTATGTTTTGTGTGCCTGTGTTTCTTGATGATTCAAGCGATAATTTTGATAGTCACAAGCGGGAAATCTACGACAGAGATACCCGCTTCCTCTATCTTTTATGATGAGAATGAAAAATCCGTGTTAATACACGGACAGGTATACAAGAAAACAAGTTTATCTAAATTTCAAATATTATATCTAAAAAACAATTCCGTAAGTGATTCCAACATTATGGTATATGACGACAATTTTATAGATGTGGCAATAGGTCAGATTGTAGCCTTGCAGGGTACTACAAGATGTTTTGATGTAGCGAGAAATCCGGGCAATTTTGACCAAAGGTTTTATTATGCAAAGCAAGATATCTATGGTGCAGTATGGTGTGACAAGGTGGTTGAGATTTCCGGCAAAGAAAATTGGTGTATGGAAAAACTGTACCGATTTAAAAGTCACTGGAAAAACCTGATTTATGAAGCTATAGGAGAAGAGAATGGTGCAATACTATCGGCAATGCTTCTAGGTGAAAAGGGTGACATGGAGCCGGAAATGAAAGAGCTTTATCAAAAAAATGGTATTGGACACATCCTGGCGATTTCGGGGTTACATATTTCTTTTATTGGGCTAGGTATATATAAAATCATTCGAAGGACTGGACTAGGATATATTCCTGCCGGTGTCCTTGCAATTTTGGTCTTGAGTATGTATGCGCTGATGATAGGCTTTTCCGTATCCGTGATTCGTGCGTATATCATGCTTTTGTTTCGTATCGGTGCAGATATGTCCGGGCGAGTTTATGATATGATAACAGCACTTTTGGTAGCGGCGGGGGTGACAGTCGGAATACAGCCTTTGTATCTTATGGATGCAGGTTTCTTATTATCCTATGGAGCAATTCTAGGGATTTTATTTGTTTTACCGATGTTGGAGAAAATCTTCCCTTGTCGGTGGAGGGGGATTACCGGAGTGTGGGCGAGTCTGGCAATTAATGTTATGCTGTTCCCGATTCTGCTATGGTTTTATTATGAAATACCAACTTATTCTCTGGCATTAAATTTCATTATTATTCCACTGACAAGCGTGCTATTGGGAATTGGTATGTTGGGATGTCTTATCGGATTTATGGTATGGCCCATAGGAAACCTGTGTCTGTATATATGCAGGTTCATCCTATCTGTTTTTGAGGTGCTAAATAGGGTGGGAAGCAAACTGCCTTGTTGGAGAATTGTAATGGGACAGCCTGAATTGTGGAAGATAATGCTTTATTATATCATTCTTGTAATAGGCATAACTGTGATAAGACGAAATCGGAAACGAAAACAACGAAAAGTTCTATTTGGTATATTTTGTGCCAGCCTTAGTTTTGCTGTATTTCTGATGGCATATCGTCCTGCGGGGAATCTAACTGTTACCATGCTGGATGTGGGGCAGGGGGATAGCATTTTCCTACGAGGACCCAAAGGAAATACATACCTGATTGATGGAGGAAGCAGTGATGTGGAGGAGCTTGGAAAATATCGTATGGAACCTTTTTTAAAGTCACAGGGCGTTGCGTCGCTGGACTATGTGTTTGTGACCCACGGAGATACAGACCATTACAGTGGAATTGAGGAGATGCTAAAAAGGCAGAATGTGGGCGTTGAAATCCGACGGCTTGTGTTCCCTTCGAACTGGAAGAAGGATGATGCGTTGGTAGAATTGGCTCAAACTGCAAAGAAGGCAGGGGTTTCCATTGTGATGATTGAGTCGGGGAAAAGTATCACAGAAGGGAACTTACAAATAGAGTGTATTCAGCCTTCTCCTTCAGACCATCATTTAGGTGGAAACGCAGGTTCCTTGGTGTTGTCAGTAGCGTTTGGAGAGTTTTCCATGCTTTGCACCGGAGATGTGGAGGCGAAAGGAGAAGATGTATTAATGAGAAGATTAAAAGGACAACAGTTTACAGTGCTTAAGGTAGCACATCATGGCTCAAAGCATTCCTCTTCGGAAGCATTTTTGCGGACTGCGCAGCCGGAGATAGCAATTATTTCCGCGGGTGAAGATAATTCTTATGGGCATCCGCATCAGGAAACACTTAAGCGATTAAAGGACATTGGGTGCAAGATTTTTGAGACGGTTCGAAATGGAGCAATTACTCTCCAAACAGATGGGAATAGATTGACAATTGATTGCTTTTTATATTAAAATATATTGAAGTATGCATAGAAAGGCGGACATACATGAAGAGTCTGAATGAAGATTTGAAAACCGGACAACTGAATAACGTTTATTTGTTGTATGGCGAAGAAGCTTATTTGAAGAAACAGTATAAGGACAAACTCCGAAATGCAATGGTTTCTCCCGATGACAACATGAATTATGCGTACTATGAAGGCAAAGGGATTAACATTAATGAAGTGATAGATTTGGCGGAAACATTACCTTTCTTTGCAGAGCGTCGTTTGATTGTATTGGAGGATACAGGACTGTTTAAAAGTGCATCTCCGGAACTGGCAGATTATATCAAGGAAATGCCGGATACCACATCCATGATTTTCGTGGAAGCGGAAGTTGATAAGCGTGGAAAGTTATATAAGGCAGTACAGGCAAAGGGACGCGCAGTGGAATTAGGACGTCAGGATGAAAACACCCTTGTTCGCTGGGTTGCAAGCAATGTCAAGCAAGAACAAAAAATGATTAGTGAAAGTACGGTGCGATTCTTTCTTGCAAAGGTTGGCACTGATATGGAGAATATCCAGAAGGAATTGGAAAAATTATTCTGTTACACCTTAGATAAGGATAGCATTACTGCAGAAGATGTGGAAGAGATTTGTACAACACAGATTACCAATCAGATTTTTGACATGGTAAATGCAGTTGCAGATAAAAAACAGCGGAAAGCTCTGGAGCATTATTATGATTTGCTGGCGCTGAAGGAACCGCCAATGCGGATTTTGTTTTTATTAACCAGACAGTTCAAGCAATTGTTGGAAGTAAAAACAATGGACAGGCAAGGCTATGGCCGAAAGGAAATTGCAGAGAAAATCGGTATTAATCCATTTGTGGTTGGTAAATACCAAACTCAAGCGAAAGCATTTGCCAGTAAAGAATTGAGAGCGATTATGGAAGATAGTGTGGAGACAGAAGAGGCGATTAAGACAGGGCGGCTGTCGGATATACTGGGAGTAGAATTATTCATCATGAAGTATTCTGCGTGACATGTTGCCACGCAGAAACGCTCCGCAGGATCAGGGCAACCCAACGCAGGCGGAGAATCTCGCAAGCGAGATTCTATGAAAAAGTAAAGTAGAGTAGGAGAATTGGAATGGCAGGAATAGATCAGAAGAAAATACGAAATTTTTGTATCATCGCACATATTGACCACGGAAAGTCAACTTTAGCAGACCGTATTATTGAAAAGACAGGACTTTTAACAAGTCGTGAGATGCAGGCACAGGTGCTGGATAATATGGAATTGGAGCGTGAACGTGGAATTACCATTAAGGCACAGGCAGTGCGTATTGTATATAAAGCAAACGATGGGGAGGAGTACATTTTTAACTTAATTGATACTCCTGGACATGTGGACTTTAACTACGAAGTATCACGAAGCCTTGCGGCATGCGATGGAGCAATTCTTGTTGTGGATGCGGCACAAGGTGTAGAAGCGCAGACACTTGCAAATGTGTATCTGGCTTTGGACCACGATTTGGATGTGATGCCGGTTATCAATAAGATAGACTTGCCAAGTGCAGAACCGGAGCGTGTCATAGAAGAAATCGAGGATGTTATCGGAATTGAGGCTCAGGATGCTCCACTTATTTCTGCAAAGGTGGGACTAAATATTGAAGATGTTCTTGAGCAGATTGTAGAGAAAATTCCGGCGCCGACAGGAGATGCAGATGCGCCGCTTCAGGCATTGATTTTTGACTCGGTGTATGATTCCTATAAAGGGGTTATTGTATTCTGCCGTATCAAGGAAGGTTCTGTGAGAAAAGGAACTAATATGAAAATGATGGCTACGGGAGCAACTGCCGAAGTAGTAGAGGTTGGATATTTTGGAGCCGGTCAGTTTATTCCTTGTGATGAGCTTTCAGCAGGTATGGTTGGGTATATCACAGCTAGTCTGAAAAATGTAAAAGACACTCGTGTTGGTGATACCATAACTGATGCAGACAGACCATGCGAGAAACCACTTCCGGGTTACAAGAAGGTTCTGCCTATGGTTTACTGTGGTATGTATCCGGCAGATGGCGCAAAATATCAAGATTTACGAGATGCATTAGAAAAATTGCAGCTTAATGATGCATCTTTACATTTCGAGCCAGAGACCTCTATTGCCCTTGGATTCGGGTTCCGTTGCGGATTTTTAGGACTCTTACATTTGGAAATCATTCAGGAACGTCTGGAACGAGAATACAATTTAGACTTGGTTACAACTGCACCGGGAGTAGTATATAAAGTGCATAAGACAAATGGGGAAGTAATCGAACTTACCAACCCATCGAATCTTCCGGAACCAACAGAGATTGATTACATGGAAGAACCAATGGTAAAGGCAGAGATTATGGTTACTTCTGAATTTATCGGTGCAATTATGGATTTATGTCAGGAACGACGCGGAATTTACCAAGGCATGGAATATATCGAGGAAACAAGAGCAGTGCTTCGTTATCACTTACCACTGAATGAGATTATCTATGACTTCTTTGATGCACTGAAGTCACGCTCTCGTGGATATGCTTCTTTTGATTATGAAATGTTAGGATATGAGAAGTCTGAACTTGTAAAATTAGATATTCTCATCAACAAAGAAGAAGTGGATGCGTTGTCATTTATCGTATTCTCAGGAAGTGCCTATGAGCGTGGACGTAAGATGTGTGAGAAACTTAAAGATGAAATTCCAAGACATCTGTTTGAGATTCCGATTCAGGCAGCGGTTGGAAGCAAGATTATTGCCAGAGAAACTGTTAAAGCGGTGCGTAAGGACGTGCTTGCAAAATGTTACGGTGGTGATATTTCACGTAAGCGTAAGCTCTTGGAAAAACAAAAAGAAGGTAAGAAGAGAATGCGTCAGATTGGAAATGTAGAGATTCCACAGAAAGCATTTATGAGTGTGTTGAAGTTAGATGAGAAGAAATAGAGAGTTGGAAATATATATTCACATTCCGTTTTGTGTAAAAAAGTGTGCTTATTGCGACTTTCTTTCGGGACCGCAGGATAGGGATACAATAGAAAAATATGTGGATAAATTAGTAGAAGAAATTGGGGTGCAAAAATCAGCTACGGTTTCTAGCATTTTTCTTGGTGGGGGTACACCTTCTATTCTAGAGCCAAGTCAAATATTCAAAATTTTTAAAGTTCTTAATTGCACCTTTAAAATAGAAAATGATGCAGAAATTACAATTGAAGCGAATCCGGGAACAGTTACTGTAGAAAAATTGCAAGCGTATAAGAGGTGTGGAATCAATCGCATTAGCTTTGGTCTTCAATCCACCAACAATGAAGAGTTGAAATTGCTTGGCAGAATTCACACCTACGAAGAGTTCTTGGAAAGTTATCAGTTGGCGAGAGCGTGTGGCTTTGAAAATATTAATGTAGATTTAATTTCTGCAATTCCAAAGCAAACTGTGTCAAGCTGGGAAGAGACCTTGCAGAAAGTGGTTGGACTAGAGCCGGAGCATATCTCTGCCTATAGCCTGATAGTGGAAGAAGGGACACCATTTGCAAAGATGTATGGAGAAGGGTGTCCTGGTGAACATGACTTGCCATGTGAAGAAGAGGAACGAGCCATTTATTATCGCACTGAAGAATTGCTGGAGAAAGCAGGATATCACAGATACGAGATTTCCAATTATGCGAAAACAGGAAAAGAATGCAGACACAATCTTGGATATTGGGAGAGAAAGGATTATCTGGGAATTGGTTTGGGTGCAGCTAGTTTGATTAATAATGTAAGATATAAGAATACAGACGACCTTTTGTATTATATGGAGCATTCAAGTGATTTGAGTGCGATTCAGGAAAATGTAGAAAAACTGTCACTTCAAGAACGGATGGAGGAATTCATGTTTCTGGGACTCAGGAAGATGGAAGGTGTGTCGGTAACTGAATTTGAAAACATATTTGAAAAAACCATGGAAGAATGTTATGGGGAACACATTCAGAAGTTGAAGGAGCAAGGGCTACTGGAACAGAAAGACGGTCGTTTGATGCTTACAAGGCGAGGGATTGATGTTAGTAATTATGTGTTTGGTGAGTTTTTGATAGCATGTCAGTATTGACATGCTATTGCTTTTATTGTAAGATAACGTATATGTGATATGTAAACGAGTTGCAAAATTTGAACGAAAAAGAAAGGATGTGTTTTATATGGATAAGGAAAAAGATTTTGAATATTCTAGCGAAAATAACGACGAAGTGAATATGGTAAAGGAGCAAGCTGTAGCATATGGCAAGAAGCAACAGGGTGAATATACACTTGAAGATTATTATGCAATTCCAGATGACATAAGAGTGGAATTGATAGATGGAGTTATTTATGACATGTCTGCTCCAACATTTACTCATCAAGACTTAGCACTTGAACTAGCAGTGTTTTTAAGGAATTATATTAAGGGTAAAAAAGGTAAATGTAAAGCATATGTATCCCCAATTGATGTGCAACTAGACTGTGATGATAAAACAATGGTACAGCCAGATGTTATGGTTGTGTGTGATAGAGATAAAATCATAAACAGATGTCTTTATGGTGCACCGGATTTTGTCGTCGAGATTCTATCTCCATCAACCTTAAAAAAGGATTCCACTATTAAACTAAAGAAATATAAGGACGCAGGTGTGAGGGAATACTGGATGGTAGACCCGGATAAGAAAAAAGTCGTGGTATATGACTGGAGTAAAAGCGAAATGCCAACGGTATATGGATTTGATGCAAAAGTGCCGGTTGGTATCTTTAATGGAGAGTGTGAAATTGATTTCGCGGAGATTTATCAAGAGATTGCATTTTTGTATGAGAAATAAAAACGAGCCGGAGAATTTCTCCGGCTCAAACTGTCTTTTCTTATTCTTCAACGATATCTTCGAATTCTTGTTCATCAAGCCATTCGTCAAATGCGTCAGCAGCTGCTTCATATTCGTCATCGTCTTCAATGTTTTCTAAAGTAGGTTCTCCGTCTTCTGTTTCAACGTAACGATAGATAAATACGTCACCTTCTTCGTTGTCTCCATCTTCGTCTAATGGAAGTAATGCGATATATTCCTTGTTATCTACACTGTAAATTGTAAGAACTGCACATTCGATAACTTCATCATTATCAAGTGTTAATGTTACAGTTACTTCTTCATTGCATCCGCAATCGCAGTTGTGATCATGTGTGTGTTCACTCATAATAAGTCTCCTTTATAATGAAATATTTGATATACTAACTCTATCAGAATGGGACAAGAAATGCAAGGCTTGTTTCCATTTTTATCTATGCAAGTAATCTAGAATCGTGTATAATAAATATCGATAAACTGATGAGGAGAGATGCATATGAAGAAAATGACAGGATATCCACTGCCACTTGGCGTTTCAGTAAAAGACGATGTGATAAATTTTTCTGTTGCGGTTGAGAGCGGAAAAACATGTTTTCTATGCTTGTATCACGAGAATAGCGATGCGCCTTTAGAGAGAATTGAACTCACAGAAGAACATGCAATGGGTGAGGTGCGCTATGTTGCACTCTCGAAATCAGACGTAGACCATATGGAGTATAACTATGATATAAATGGAGAATTTATATTAGACCCATATGTAAAATCAGTTGCAGAGCATGAAAACATTACACGAGGTAAAATCTTGTTAGATGATTATGATTGGGAAGGGGACAAGCCATTGGGATTGGCCTTTCATGAAATTGTTGCGTATAATCTCCATGTCAGAGGCTTTACCATGCACAAATCTTCAAAAGTGAAAAACAAAGGAACATTTGCAGGTGTGATTGAAAAAATACCATATTTAAAAGATTTGGGCATCAATCAGATTCAATGTATGCCGATTTATGCTTTTGAAGAAACTTTGCATTATAAAAATTATTGGGGGTATGGTGACGCCCATTGCTTTGCCATTAAAAATGCTTATGCAGCAGATGCAGACGCGGAATTAGAGTTAAAGGACATGGTGAAAGCCTGTCATAAAAATGGAATAGAAGTGGTATTATATTTACCATTTACGGATAAAGTTTCAAAACAATTAATTGAAGAATGTCTAAGATACTATGTGATGGAATATCATATTGATGGCTTTGTTTTGAATCCATATAACGCACCGATGAGCAGTATTTTATCTGACCCTATTTTGAAGAAGACAAAGATTTTAGAATACAAGGATGATTTTCAGAACAATATGCGCAGTTTCCTAATTGGAAATGAAGGAACTGTGCAAGGAGTGATGTGGTGGGTGAAGCAGATTACCAAAGACATCGGTTGTTGTAATTACATTACCAATCATACGGGATTTACGTTAAATGACCTTGTATCATACAATGAAAAACATAACGAAGCTAACGGTGAAAATAATTTTGACGGACCGGATGCGAATTTCAGCTGGAACTGTGGAGTTGAGGGACCTACCCGTAAAAAAAGCATATTGGAATTACGTAAAAAACAGATGCGAAACGCCATGTTTCTTTTGATTATGTCGCAGGGAACACCATGCATTTTGGCTGGTGATGAGTTTGCAAATACGCAAAACGGAAATAATAACGTATATTGTCAAGACAATGAAACCTCGTGGCTTGACTGGAAGAAGCTGGAAAAGGAAGAGCAATTCTATCAATATGTGAAATTGCTGATTGCGCTTCGAAGAAAATATTCGGTTATTGGTATCGACAAACCACTCTTGGGCGTTGACAAGACAAGCTGTGGCGTGCCGGATGTTTCGTTCCATGGGGAAAATGCTTGGCAGATTCCAAACCAAATGTCGAGCAAGCACTTAGGCGTATATTATCATCATGCAGATGGAACAGATTGCTTCATCGCATATAATATGCATGATGAGGAGCTTTCCTTTGCACTACCGGGGCTTCGGAAAGGAAAGAAATGGTACCGTATTATTTCCACAGCAGAGGCACAAGTTGAAGAGAAGGAAATTTTAATGGGCAATCAGAAGGCTACGGTTGTTTCAAATAGAACGATAGAAATGTTTATCGGAAAATAAGGATATAAAAGGACAATAAAGATATGAAGGCTTGGAAACATTTTTGCACCATCACCCATCACAAATTTTTGGTGGCAAAAGGGTGCTTTGCAGTTGGGTTATATTGGCAAGGAATTATGCACGATATGTCCAAATACAGTTTTACGGAATTTCGCGTTGGAGCGAAATATTTTCAAGGGACAAGAAGCCCAAATAACGCAGAGAAAGAAGACATTGGATATTCATCCGCGTGGCTCCATCATAAAGGAAGAAATAAACATCATTTGGAATATTGGTGGGATTATGGATTCGCACCGGATAAGAAGCCGACAGGAATGCGTATGCCAGAAAAATATGTGGTAGAGATGTTAATGGACCGTATTGCAGCTTGTAAAGTGTACATGCATGGAAACTATACCGATAGTAGCCCGCTTGCGTATTATGAACGTGGAAAAGAGATAACGGTGATGCATAAGGAAACAAGAGAGCTCTTGGAGTTCATGCTGAAGATGTTAGCAGAAAAAGGTGAAAAAGAGACCTTTGCGTATGTGAAGAAAGAAATATTGCATAAGGGATAGAAAAACGTGTAAATGGTGAGCTCCATTTACACGTTTTTTAATAAGGTTTATTCTGGGTAAATCAGTCTTTCAACAGAAATATTTTCTAAAACTTCATCCAAATACTTCTTCGCTAAATATTTTGCCATTGGCAAATTCATATCTAAATAATTGCCACAGTCCTTGGCAGAGGCACCAGGTACTTCACCTTCGAAGTCGGCAATGAATACAAACATTTCTCTTAATAGGTCAATGATATCTTTGGATTCATAATCACCAGCCAAAAGCAAATAAAATCCGGTATGACATCCCATTGGTCCGAAGTAAATAATCTTAGGTCCAAATTCTTTATGGTTGCGCAAGAATGTTGCAGCCAAATGTTCAATCGTATGCATTTCAGCAGTATTCATAACCGGCTCATCATTAGGGCTTGTCATGCGGATGTCAAAGGTTGTAATGGTTTCAACACCAACGGTATCCTTTCGTGAAACGTACACTCCTGGGATTAATTTAATATGGTCTATGGTAAAACTTGTGATTTTCTTCATCATAAATCCTCCTAAAATGAATATGGATTCATTATAACCATTCCATTTGCAGAAAACAAGTGCTTTAGTAGGCAATGTAATCTTGACGTAAACACGTAAGGGGTGTAAACTTAGGAAAGATATATTTGGAGGAAGAGAACATGATTAATGATAAAAAAGTTTTATTTAGTGGAATGCAGGCAACCGGTAATCTCACTTTGGGAAATTACTTGGGTGCAATGAAAAACTGGGTGACACTTAGTGATGACTATGAATGTTTTTACAGTGTTGTTGATATGCACTCTATTACAGTAAGACAGGACCCGGCTACTCTTCGTAAGAGAGCAAGAGCACTTCTTACATTATATATAGCAGCAGGATTGGACCCGGAGAAAAATTGTATTTACTATCAGTCACATGTTTCAGGACATGCAGAGCTGGCTTGGATTTTGAATTGCTACACATATATGGGAGAACTCAATCGTATGACACAATTCAAGGATAAATCAGCAAAACATGCGGATAATATTAATGCCGGATTATTTACATATCCGGTGCTTATGGCTGCAGATATTTTGTTGTTCCAAGCTGATGTGGTACCGGTGGGTATTGACCAAATGCAGCATTTGGAACTCACCAGAGATATTGCACAGAGATTTAACGGTATCTACGGAGATGTATTTACTGTACCAGAAGCCTACATCGGAAAAGTTGGAGCCAAGATTATGAGTCTGCAAGATCCGACTAAAAAAATGTCTAAATCCGATGAAAATCCAAATGCAAGTATTTACTTAATGGACGACCCAGATACGATTATCCGCAAATGTAAACGTGCGGTGACAGATTCGGAGGCACAGATTCTGTATAGAGATGAACAACCAGGAGTAAAGAACCTGATTGATATTTACAGTGCATGTACCAATAAAACACAACAGGAAGTTGTGAAGGAATTTGACGGCAAAGGTTATGGCGATTTTAAAATGGCAGTAGGAGAAGCTGTTGTATCTGTATTGAAACCTTTGCAAGACGAAGTGGCAAGATTAGAAAAGGACAAAGCTTATATTGATAATGTCATTAAAAATAATGCTGAGAAAGCAAACTATTATGCAATGAAAACTTTGCGTAAGGTTCAGAAGAAAGTGGGATTTCCTGAAAGGGTGAGATAAGTATGAAAGTAGTAGCAACAGAGAAAGCACCAAAAGCCTTGGGACCATACTCTCAAGGATACGTACACAATGGTATGTTCTACTCGGCTGGACAAATTCCAATCAATCCTGAGACGGATGCGATTGAAGAGACAACAATCGAAGGTCAGACAGAACAGGTATGTAAGAACCTTGCGGCAGTATTAAATGCAGCGGGGAGCTCGTTTGACAATGTAATAAAAACCACATGCTTCTTGGCGAATATGGAAGACTTTGCAGCGTTTAATGAAGTCTATGCAAAATACTTTGTGTCCAAGCCTGCAAGAAGCTGTGTTGCTGTTAAAACATTACCAAAAAATGTGCTCTGTGAGATAGAATTAATCGCAGTAGTAGAAGAATAGGAAGTGAAAAAGATGTCAGAACAGGAAAGACAAGAAGGCTGCTCGGCAGAAAGCTGTTCGAGCTGTGCACAAGCTGGTTCATGTCCAAGTAAAAAGGCAGATATGAAGGTGCCGGCAAATCAATACACGAATGTAAAGAAAGTAATCGGTATTATTAGTGGAAAAGGTGGAGTAGGCAAGTCTATGGTCACAGCTTCCCTTGCAAGATTAATGAGAGAAAAGGGATATTCAGTGGGAATTCTTGATGCAGATATCACAGGACCATCTATTCCTAAAATGTATGGAGTTCATGACCACGCAATGGGCGCAGAAGAAGGGATGTTCCCTTGTATCGCACAGGACGAGACAAGAATTATGTCCGTGAATCTTTTGCTGGACAGTGAAGATACTCCGGTTATCTGGAGAGGTCCGGTAATTGCGGGTGTGGTGACGCAATTCTGGAATGAAGTACTTTGGGGAGATTTGGATTACCTCTTTATAGATATGCCACCGGGAACAGGAGACGTTCCGCTTACTGTATTCCAATCATTGCCGGTAGATGGTGTAGTGATTGTTACTTCACCACAGGATTTGGTTTCTATGATAGTGAAGAAAGCATATCATATGGCTGAGGCAATGAATATTCCGGTACTTGGTATTGTGGAAAACTATAGTTATTTAAAATGCCCGGATTGTGGAAAAGAAATCAATGTGTTTGGTGAAAGTCACATTGATGAAATCGCAGCAGAACTGGGTATTAAGGTGCTTGGCAAGATGCCAATTGACCCAAAACTTGCTGAGATGGTGGAAGAAGAAAAGTTCTACGAAGTAACAAATGAATATCTGACCGATGCAATAGATGTATTAGTGTAAGAAAAAGGAGTTTCTTTGGCGTCTGAAAAGACGGGAGGAAACTCCTTTTAGAGTCTTGTGTAGAAACGCATAAAATAGGAAGGATTTATTTGGAAAAATTGGATACTTTTACCCTTGATTAATATAGGGGGCTATGATAGAATAGCAAGGTGAGTTAATGGAAAACTCGTTTTTTATGTGAAAAGATTGTTAAAAAAAAAACAAACAATTCAGGAGGAAGCTTATGAGCAGAAAAATTACCATCATTGGAGCAGGTAGCGTAGGTGCTACAATTGCTTACACTTTGTCAAACGACGATATCGCATCAGAAATCGTAATGATTGACATTAACAAACAAAAAGCAGAAGGTGAAGTATTGGATATTATCCAAGGTACATGCTTTAGAGAACCAATCTCTATTATCGCAGGAGATTACGAAGATGCAGCAGGATCTGATATCGTAATCATTACATCAGGTATTGCACGTAAACCAGGTCAGACAAGACTTGAGTTAGCACAAACAAATGTTAACATCTTAAAAAGCATTGCACCACAAATTGCAAAAGCAGCACCAGATGCAAAATATATTATCGTAAGTAATCCGGTTGATGTTATGACATATGTATTTACAAAGGTTTCAGGAATCCCTGAAAATCAAATCATTGGTTCGGGTACTGTTCTTGATACAGCAAGACTTCGTTGCGGTATTTCAGAACACTTCGGAATTGCTCAAAAGAACGTACATGCTTACATCTTTGGTGAACACGGTGATTCTTCATTTGTTCCATGGAGCTGTGCAAGCATTTCAGCTGTTCCAGTTAAGGAATATCCAGACGCAATGAAGAGAATTGGTAAAGAGGTAGATCCAATTGATGAAGATGCTATGATTGAATATGTACGTAAATCAGGCGGAAAAATTATTGCAAACAAAGGTGCAACTTTCTATGCAGTATCAGCATCTGTTGTTCAATTATGTAAGAAATTAGTTGCTGCTTCTGAATCCACAGCAACAGTATCTACCATGATGCATGGTGAATATGGCATTGATGATGTGTGCTTAAGTGTATTGACACTTGTAGGACCAAATGGATACCAAGGCAAGGTACATGTGGAATTAACAGAAGAAGAAATTGAAAAATTACAAAAGAGTGCAGATGCATTAAAAGCTGTTATTTCACAAATCGAAATCTAATAACAGAGTGTTTATAAAAGAAAAGAGGGAATTGATATGAAGTACAGTTATTATCCAGGATGTACCCTCAAAAACAAAGCAAAAGATCTGGATGCCTATGCCAGAGCTTCTGCATTAGCATTAGGATTTGAATTAGAAGAAATTGAAGAATGGCAGTGCTGTGGTGGGGTTTATCCACTTGGTACTGACGAAATTGCTTCAAAACTTTCTTCCGTTCGTACTCTGAATGCGGCAAAAGAAAAGGGTCAGGACTTAGTAACACTTTGCTCAGCATGTCACCATGTTGTAAAACGTGTCAATGATGATATGAGAAACGTGGAAGATATTCGCACAAGAGCAAACAACTACATGCAACTTGAAGAACCATATGCTGGTGAAACAGAAGTACTACATTTCTTAGAAGTGCTTCGTGACAGAGTTGGTTTTGACAAGTTGAAAGAGAAAGTGGTTAATCCACTCAAGGGCAAGAAAATTGGAGCATATTATGGATGCTTGCTGCTTCGTCCGGGAAAGGTTTTGGGATTTGATAATCCGGAAAACCCAACCATTATCGAAGATTTTATTCGTGCAATTGGCGCAACTCCGGTTGTATATCCATATCGCAATGAATGCTGTGGCGGATACATATCATTAAAAGAAAAAGACATGGCAAAAAATATGTGTGACAAGATTGTGGACAGTGCAGCAGGATTTGGTGCAGAGATGTTAATTACAGCTTGTCCGCTTTGTATGTACAATTTGAATAAGAGTACAGAAGGCAAGCTTCCTGTAGTTTACTTTACAGAACTCTTGGCTGAAGCACTTGGAGTAAAAGAGGAGGTAGAAATCTAATGAGTCACGTAAATAAAGTTGATCAAATAAAAGAAATCAGCGGCGTGAATCCACTTAAATGTATGAAATGTGGAAAATGTTCTGCTTCCTGTCCATCTTTTAACGAGATGGATATCAAACCACACCAATTTGTATCTTATGTACAAAATGGTGATATTGAAAGCTTGGTACAATCTAAATCACTTTGGAAATGTCTTTCATGCTTTGCATGCTTAGAACGTTGCCCAAGAGATGTAAAACCGGCAAAATTAATTGACGCAGCAAGACAATTAGTTGTTCGTGAAAAGGGTGTTACATATTTATCACCGGATGAAGTTCCAGAGCTACTTGACGAAGATTTGCCACAACAACTTTTAGTTAGTGCATTCAGAAGATATAGGAGGTAAGTCACATGCAGAGAATCGGAGTATTTGTCTGCCATTGTGGTAGTAATATCGCGGCTACGGTAGACGTGAAAAAAGTTGCAGAGATGGCTCTTTTAGAACCAGGCGTTGTTCATGCAGAAGATTACCAATATATGTGTTCTGAAGCAGGACAGGCAAAAATTCAGGCTGCAATTAAAGAAAAGAATTTAACAGGAATCGTTGTGTGTTCTTGTTCACCACGTATGCATGAAAATACATTTAGAAGTGCAGCAGAAAAAGCTGGATTAAACCCATACATGGTAGAAATCGCAAACATTCGTGAACACTGTTCATGAATTCACAAGGATATTGATGTGGCTACTGAAAAAGCAGTTATCCTTGCAAGAGCAGCGATTGCAAAAGTAAACTTAAATGCACCATTGAAACCGGGCGAAAGCTTAGTAACAAAACGTGCATTAGTAATCGGTGGCGGTATCGCAGGTATCCAGACAGCAATTGATATTGCAGATGCAGGATACGAAGTAGATATCGTAGAAAAGACACCAAGTATCGGTGGTAGAATGTCTCAGTTAGACAAGACATTCCCAACACTTGACTGTTCAGCTTGTATCCTTACACCAAAGATGGTTGAGGCTGCAGCTCACGAAAAGATTACTATTTATACATATAGTGAAGTAGAAAAAGTATCTGGCTTTGTTGGTGATTTCACTGTTGATATCCGTAAGAAAGCAAGATACGTAGATGCAAATAAATGTACAGGTTGTGGCGTTTGTCAGGAAAAATGTCCATCAAAGAAATCATTAAGTGAATTCAACCGTGGATTAAATACAAGAAGCGCAATCTACACACCATTTGCACAAGCAATTCCAAACGTACCGGTTATCGATACAGATGCTTGTATTAAGATGAAGACAGGTAAGTGTGGTATTTGTTCAAAGGTATGTCAGGCAGGTGCAATTGACTACGAACAAAAAGATGAAATTTTAACACAGAAATATGGTGCAATCGTAGTTGCAACAGGTTTCGATACAATCAAGCTTGATAACTATGATGAATATGCATACAACCAAAGCAAGGATGTTATCACATCTCTTGAATTGGAACGTGTTATGAATGCTGCAGGTCCTACAAAGGGACATTTGGAACGTCTTTCTGACGGAAAGCATCCAAAGGAAATGGTATTCATTCAATGTGTAGGCAGCCGTTGTGCAGATGGCAGAGGAAAGAGCTACTGTTCAAAAATCTGTTGTATGTACACAGCAAAACATGCAATGTTAATCCGTGATAAATATCCGGATGTTAACGTAACCGTATTCTACATTGATGTTCGTACACCAGGTAAGAACTTCGATGAATTCTACAGAAGAGCAGTAGAAGATTACGGCGTAAATTATGTAAAAGGTCAAGTTGGAAAGGTTATTCCTCAACCAAACGGAAAACTCCTTGTACAAGGTGTTGACCTTTTAGATAACAAGCAGATTATGAAAGAAGCGGATATGGTTGTTCTTGCAACTGCAATCGAACCAAATCCGGATGTTCGTAAAATCGCTACAATGCTTACAGCAAGTATCGATACAAACAACTTCTTAACAGAATCACATGCAAAACTTCGTCCTGTTGAATCACCAACAGCAGGTGTGTTCTTATCAGGCGTTTGCCAGGGCCCAAAAGATATCCCTGAAACAGTAGCACAGGCAGGTGCTGCAGCGATTAAAGCAGTTGGTTTATTAGCAAAAGATAAATTGCTTACAAACCCATGTACAGCAAAATCAGATGAGTTATTGTGTAACGGATGTTCACATTGTGCAAATGTTTGTCCATACGGAGCAATCTCATATGAAGAGAAGGAAGTAAATGACCACGGTATCCGTGAGACACGTAGAGTTGCAGTTGTAAACAACGCACTTTGCCAAGGATGTGGTGCTTGTACAGTAGTATGTCCTTCAGGTGCTATGGATTTACAAGGATTCTCAAATAGACAGATTATAGCGGAGGTAGATGCAATATGTCGATAGAAAACAACAACGAATTCAGACCGAAAATTGTAGCGTTCTGCTGTAACTGGTGTAGTTATGCAGGCGCTGACCTTGCAGGAAGCAGCCGTTTGGCATATCCTGCTGATGTAAAAATTATCCGTGTACCATGTTCATGCCGTGTCAACCCAATGTTCATCTTAAGAGCATTTGAAAAGGGTGCTGACGGAGTTATCATGTGTGGATGTCACCCAGGTGACTGCCACTATACAAGTGGTAACTACTACGCAAGAAGACGTATGACACTTCTGTTCTCTATGTTAGATTACATCGGTGTAGAAAATGGACGTACACGTGTAGAATGGGTATCTGCAGCAGAAGGTGTGAAATTCTCTCAAACTATGAATGAGTTTGTAGAAAAAATTCACTCACTTGGTAAAAACGTAAGATTGGGGGATTTGAGATGCAAGAATTAGTGAATCGTGCAAAAGAGCTTCTTGAAAGTGGCGAAGTAGCACGTGTTCTTGGCTGGAAAAAAGGCGACTTAGCTTACAATCCGGAACCAGCTTACTTCAATACTGCTGAAGAGTTAAAGGATTTCGTATATAACGGATTCTGCGGTGCCAACCTTAGCAAGTACATGATTGAAGCTTCTAAGTTAGAAGGCAAAACAATGGTTTGCTTAAAACCATGTGATACATACAGCTTTAACCAATTAATCAAAGAACACCGTGTAGATAGAGAAAAAGCTTATATCGTAGGTGTTGGATGTAAGGGTAAATTGGATATTGAGAAAGCGAAAAAATTAGGAATCAAAGGTATCGAAAGCGTGTCTGGAGCAGAGATGACAGATGCATGTGATACATTGACATTCCAAACTCTTTACGGTGAAAAATCTTGTGCATACGGTGATGTAATGCTTGAGAGATGTCACGTATGTAAAGGTAAAGACCATATGATTTACGATGAAATCATCGGTGAATCAAGAGATACAAAGGACGCAGAGAGATTTGCAGAGGTTGAGATGATTGAAGCAATGTCTCCCGCAGAAAAATTTGCATTCTTCCAAGAAGAATTAAGCAAATGTATCCGTTGTAATGCATGCCGTAACGTGTGTCCGGCTTGTAGCTGCCGCAAATGTGTATTTGACAGCAACAAGTTTGATAGTGCACAAAAGGCAAATGTAGATTCATTTGAAGAAAAAATGTTCCACGTAATCCGAGCATTCCACGTAGCTGGAAGATGTACAGACTGTGGAGAGTGTAGCAGAGTATGTCCACAAGGCATCAGACTTCACTTGTTTAACCGTAAATACATTAAAGATATCAATGAATTTTATGGTGAATATCAGGCAGGTGCTGACTCAGAACCAAGAGGACCACTTACAAACTATACATTTAATGATGTGGAACCAAGCATCGTAGCAGAAAGGGGATAATGTGATGTATAAGATAGCAAAAGAAAATCTTTCGGCATTATTCCAAGCGATTGCCGGAGAGCAAGAATTATTTGTACCTGTGAACAATAACGGACAGGTAAATTTCGCAGCATGGACAGAAGGTGCAAATGTAGATTTAGATACACTTAAGAGTGTTAAATCTCCAAAAGATGCATTCTTCCCACAGAGCGAAAACTTATATACAGTTAGAAAAGAAGATAAGAAAATCAAAATCGATCCAGAGGCTTTGAAAGACCAAGACTTCGTTGTGTTTGGTATGAAGGCTTGTGATGTGAAGGGTGTAGAAGTGCTTGATAAAGTATTTTTAGTTGACCCTGTAGATACATTCTACGCAGCAAGACGCGCACATGGAACTATCGTTGCCATGGCTTGTCACGAACCGGAAGAAACATGTTTCTGTAAGGTGTTTGGTGTAGACTGCGCAGAACCTGTAGCTGACGTTGCTACATGGATGATTGACGGAGAATTGTACTGGAAAGCGTTAACTGAAAAAGGTGAGGCGCTTACAAAAGTAGTAGCAGATCTTCTTGTTGATGCTGATGAAGCAAAAGTGGAAGCTGAAAAAGAAGCAATTCGTGCGATTGTGGAGAAACTTCCATATTCAAACCTTTCATTAGAAGGATGGAACGGAGACGTTCTCTTAGACAAATTTAACTCACCTGTATGGGAAGAACTTTACAAACCATGCTTGGCATGTGGAACATGTACATTCGTATGCCCAACCTGCCAGTGCTATGATATCAAAGACTATGATACGGGACACGGCGTAAAACGCTATCGTTGTTGGGATTCATGTATGTACTCTGATTTCACAATGATGGCACACGGAAATAACCGTACCAGCCAGATGCAACGTTTCCGTCAGAGATTCATGCACAAGCTTGTTTACTTCCCAGCAAACAACGATGGCATGTATTCATGTGTAGGTTGTGGACGTTGTATTGAAAAATGTCCATCAGCACTTAATATCGTAAAAGTAATTAAGGCTTTTGAAAATCAGGGAGGTGAAAACTAATGTGCGAATGTCATTGTCATGATGGATACACCTTGGATACATTAATTCCAAAGGTAGGTATCATTACAGATATCCGTCAGGAAACACCGGATGTTAAAACATTTCGTGTAAATGCTCCGGAAGGCGGAAAATTATTTGAACATATGCCGGGACAGTGCGCAATGGTTTGTGCTCCTGGTGTAAGTGAAGCAATGTTTTCTATTACATCTTCACCAACAAACAAGGAATATCAAGAATTTAGTATTAAGAAATGTGGAGAGCTTACAGATTATCTTCACAGCTTAGAAGTAGGCTCAGAAATCACAGTTCGTGGACCATACGGAAATCATTTCCCGGTGGAAACTGAACTTAAAGGTAAAAACCTTTTATTCATCGCCGGTGGTATCGGTCTTGCACCACTTCGTTCTGTTATCAACTATGTAATTGATAACCGCGAAAATTACGGAACAGTAGATATCGTTTACGGTTCACGTTCCGCAGACGATTTGGTTCAATTAAAAGAAATCCAGGAAGTTTGGATGAAAACAGAAGGCATTAACGTACATCTTACAATCGACCGTCCACAAGAAGGGTGGGATGGACACGTAGGATTTGTACCAGCCTATGTAAAAGAATTAAATCTTGACACAAACAAAGTTGCTTTAATCTGTGGTCCGCCGATTATGATTAAGTTCGTATTAGCAGGATTAAAAGAATTAGGTTTCACAGATGAGCAAATTTACACAACATTTGAACTTCGTATGAAGTGTGGTATCGGTAAATGTGGACGTTGCAATATCGGTTCTAAATACGTATGTAAAGATGGCCCGGTATTCCGCTACGATGAAATCGGTGAATTACCACCAGAGTATTAGATGATACTAGGCGACAAAAGTGACAAATTGCATGCTTGCATGCTTATTTGGAACTTAGGGAGCCGAACAAGGATGAGGAATCAGCCATTTTCTGCATGAAAATGAGCGTTTCCGAATGCTTGTAGGATTACGAGAGTGCGAAGCGCGTAGTAATCCGTGTATCATGAAAAAGTAAAAAGAGAGGATAAAAGATATGGCAGATATGATTAACGTATATTTGTACGGTAAAAAGTATGAAGTTCCATCAAACTTAACAATTATGGAAGCTTTCGAATATGCTGGTTACCAATTGGTTCGTGGCTGTGGCTGTAGAAATGGTTTCTGCGGTGCTTGTGCTACAATCTACAGAATCAAAGGGAAAAATGAATTAAACGGATGTCTCGCATGTTCTACAAAAGTAGAAAACGATATGTGTGTAGCAACATTACCATTCTTCCCATTAGAAAAGAAGGTTTACGATATTACAGAAATCAAACCTACACAACAGGTTATGATGCAATTATATCCGGAAATCTACGCATGTGTTGGATGTAACGCTTGTACAAAGGCTTGTACACAAGACCTTAGCGTTATGCAATACATTGCACACGCACAAAGAGGAGAGTTCGAAAAATGTGCAGAACTTTCATTTGACTGCGTAATGTGCGGTGTATGTTCTTCACGTTGTCCGGCTGGTATTTCTCATCCACAAGTTGCTCTTCTTGCTAGAAGATTAACAGGAAAATACATCAAACCGGAAGCAAAACACTTAACAGCAAGAGTAGAAGAAATCGAAAAAGGTGATTGCAAGGCAATGATGGAAGCAATTATGCAAAAACCAATCGAAGAATTAAAAGAACTCTATAACACAAGAGAGATTGAGAAATAAGGAGGAGAAAGACATGAGTTTACCATATACAGCCGAGATGATGGAATCCATTAAAAAGGTTGAAGCAGGTAGAGCAGCACGTATCGGTTTCGAACCAAGACGTATGACAGCTGACGA
>JAZOMR010000135.1:0-9282 GCA_045654105.1 Faecalimonas sp.
TCTTCATGATAATCAGGAAAATCCTGACGCGTGAGAATTGTTCCTGCTTTCTTCCTATTTATTTGTTTTTGTAGTGAATCCGCCATAAAAACCTTGGAAATAATGATATTTTTTCAAATGTTTTCGGCTGCAAAGGTAGTGCTTTTTTGAGAATTACGCAAATTTTTTAGATATTTTTTCAAAAACAAGTAGCGAAATTGGTGAGTTTTTGTTTAATTTCGCGAGTGAAGCACTAAAACCCTTGTCCGTTAGGCGACCACCATAGGAGATTTATAGGCTTTCGATAGCACATCTCAGGCTCTCTACTTACCACCAACTTCCACCCAACGCAGGCCAGATGAAGAAGAGGATGCCGCCGGTGATGGGACCGATGGACTTCTGTGGCAGGCCGATGGCGTAGAAGATAAGTGCCAAAACTATACCGATGCCCACCATGGCTAGTATGCGGAGAGGTTTGGAGGTGATTTTCATAGATACATTATTTTAGGGGACTATATGCACGTTTTCATTAAATATCTCCTTGCTTTCAGCAAAAATCTTATAAATCTTATTTACCGCTTAGTTGCAACGCTCTTGTCGAAGTACTCCGTAATGGATTGCAACCGCTCCCCGTATCGGGAACAACCGATACGGTACCGCTGAATCTTAAGTAAATGTGGCGGTAAACATTTGTATGTAAATTCATTATTTGATTAGTTTCTTAGCGCCTTTGAGGATGGCGTTGCCGATTTTGCGTTCGAGACCTTGTTTGGTCATGGTTATCACCTATTAATAAATTCCAATGTTCGTTTGCATCGTTCACCTGCAAAGAATGTGTTTAGTACTTCGGCGTAGATGTCATTTGGAGCTATTGCATCAAACAGGGTCAAGGATGATTTGACTTTTAGTGCATCCGTATGCCCGAGAATTTGTATCGCAGTCTTGTCTCGATGTTCAAGCAAGGCCAATGTAATCTCTCGTAAGCGAGCATTTAAGGTTTGCTCAGCAAGATATGCTTCTGCTTCTTGTCGGTTGGCAATACCATAGAACTGACTTTGATGACTAAAGCCCAGTCCCTTGATTTGAGGGAATATATACCAAATCCAATGGCTTTGTTTGCAGCCATTTTGGATTTCGCGCAAGGCGATGGGATAATCACGCTCTTGTGTAGATAGGAAGCGTTGGAGATTATTCATTATAACTCAGGCATACCATACTCATTCTCGTTAGGATCGCTTGGTAGGAACATCATAACGAGATTAACAATAGGACAAATAACCCACCAACCGCTATGCCCACTGTCATGGCAACGACGGATGGCTACGCAAATACCTGGACAGAGAAGTGCTAAGTTTACAATACCTGTCAAAATACTACCTGTACCTAGTGCAACCTCTATCAGACCGACTACAAGTCCCACTAAAAAAGTAAACAAATACCACCACCAATACTCTGAACGACTAGCACGTCCTGCGCCTTTTGCGTATTTCTCAAATACGCTTGAAACTGATTCTGAAAATGTCATAATTAATAAATTTAAGGGTTAATATAATTTGAAGAATGTGATTTTGTCTTTCAATTTGTCTGGGATATGATCTGTGATTTATATTCGATATCCTACATATGCCTTAAGGAAACTATCGTATTTTAACAAGATTACTTCGTCGCTTTCACGTTCTTTCATGAATTGTATAATTACATATGCGACTAATATCGTTATAAGGAGAAGTAAGATGAATAATGTGAGCCAGACAATAAATAGTTTTGCTAAAATGGAGCATAAAATTTTCCAAATAGAATCAGTGTTAGCGATGATGGAAAAAATAATCGTTCCTAATAGGCAGATTGCTGAAATGCCAAAAACTATATATTGAAAGGTGTTGTATGGAGGTTGTAATCCAACACACCATCCTGCGAAAAAGAATATTGGGCATGCTAAAAGTAATGCCATATCCCATCCGTTGGAGGTTAGAACCATTTCGCCGCGTTTAGATTTTACTAATGCGATGATATAACATATAAGTAGTACAACTAATATACTAATTCCAATGATTAAATTCTTGTCCATGATATGAAAATAATATCTGCCCGTTTTACTAATTTATCTAATGACTTGTTTGCTTAATAGTATGATTAGAATTGATGCATTGTAGGGGTTGTACACACTTATTACAATGTTTTATTTATGCTTGTTGGAGTACATAATGGTCTTCCAAAGTAATATTGCAGGAGTAGTCCTATTCAATGAGTAATTAAAATATTCACCAGAATGTTGATAATGTTGATCTCATACTAGCATTAAGTTTCGCACTAGTCGCATCTGAAAGCCGATGCCAAGTAAATATCTACACAAACGATATGTCATCATCGTTTTTCAGCAGTCAGAGGAACCCCAACGGAATGATTTTAGGTATCTTATTACTAGGAATTTGTATATCTAGCATATGTTGATACTCTGTTCTTTACGGTTTGTAAAATGTAGTAGATATTAATGCCCTTTTGTCAATACTATCAGCTGGAAAATATGAAAGTCAATGTGATTAGAAAAGAGATGTGTAGTAACAATTAATAATAGTAGTTGTGTTTTTTGAGTTCTTCCATGAAACCGACAGGTGTTTTTATGGTTATTCGTGAGCCATAATGTATATCACCAGCATCAGCCATGTCCATCACAAAAGATGTACAGTCGTAACGCCCAATTCGATATTTAGGAATATTTGCTTGTAATTGTTGGAGTTTTTTAATCATTGCTTTTTGTGCTTCATCAGAAACTTTAATTCGGCAACTATCAGTTGCATATCTAACTTTAGATGTGTGATCAAAAATATGTCCTTCGTCATCTAAGAGACCACCATGCAATGTACCAAATCCAATTATTCCAATTTGTGGAATTTTGACGAAGGCATGTCCAGTAAGACTGGGTCTCCTAGAATCAGTAATAGTTCCTCTATCCCATGAATAGAAGGTGATATAACTGTTGGGATCGTCGTTTGACTCTAGGACCTCCCAAACTCGTTGTTGTGATTGTAATGTATTGGCATCAGAAATCATTTTATATGGTGTTAATCGTGCGGAAGATTCTCTAGGTGCTGAGCGATGATGTGATGCACAAAATACGGGAATAGTGCAACGCCATGTCTCCTTTGGTGATAAGTGTGTTGTCACACCCTCTGAAATAACGAGATTTTGCATATGAAAGTCGTTTATTTCAATCATTTGCCCTTGTTCAATTGATACTTCTTGATTGGAATCAGTTAGATTTCTCGTTATGATTACTACTATCATCCCCTGTGTTCCATATTTTAGTGTGACCGATTCTATCTCAATGTTACCATTAAGCACTTGACATATAATATTATAGGGGGAAGATACAAAACAAAGATGCAATTCAGATAAGGGAGGAATGCGTAAATTAATAGGATACGAATAAAACGAATAATTATATCCTGCTTTGTCGGCGGCCATTTCTCCAAGAAGTTTCATACCTCCGACATTATTATAATTGTAACATTTTCTCATATTCGGATATTTATTAGATATAGCCTCTTCCATGGTGGTTTGCGCTGGAATATTTATGTCCTGTGAAGAAAATGACCATATGTCATAAAGCAATTGCGGAATGTTTTGTTCCTGATGTGTCGCATCTTTATTTTGATTCTTATCATCCCAATATGGAGGTTCTTGATTTTGATTATTATCTTCTTCGTAAGGTTCCTCTGGTACCAATGTGAATGGTGCACGTTGCTTTCCGCACGAAATCAATAATACTGCAATCAATACAACTATGATATTAAAAGTTTTATTCATGATTCATAAGTTTTATTCATTATATGTCGCAATTTGACGGAGTCTATCTATAATTGGTCTGTAGATGTAGAAACGTTTAATTTCAGCATAGTCGCCATAGTAGTCGTTACTACCATCTTTAGTATATTTTACTTCCATACGATATGTCCCACTATATGTGAAAGTATATTCACGAACATTAGAGTATTTTCCTGACTCTTTCAATATTTGTTCTTTCTTACCATTGTAATCTAATGTAATAGTCAGATTGTCATACCCTTTTTCTGAAGAGACATAATAAGGTATATTTAACTTATCACCTTTATTTGCATAGAACGTATATTCTTTACTTGATGAAGATTTTGGTGTATGGTTTGTTGAACGCCATGAGGGGAAGTATATTTTTTCGTCAATATTGTTTAATTCATTGTACAAATCGTTTAATTTTTGTTTTGTAATATCCAATTGTCTTGTTTTAGTTGTTAATGATCTTTCTAAAATTGCTGAATCGTTTTTGAGAGTAGTGATATATTCTTTTTGCTTCTCAATAGTTGCATCTTGTTTCTGTATAATCTCTGATTTAGTTTGAATGATTTGTCTTTTGTCTTGTGCATATGTATAAAAAACAAAACCTCCAAGGATAATAAGAATTAATAAGAATATCACCCAAGATATTTGTTTTTTCTGGCGTTTAAGTGTTGATATTTGATCATGAAGTTTGGATATTTCGTTGTTTAAGGTTTTTAATTCTTTAGTTTTTGTCTTTAATTTATACGCATAACTATTCAATGAGTCTGTGTTATAATTTTCGCCCTTTATAACTCGAATGTTAGAGTAATTTTTTATAGCCGATTTTATAGCTACTTCATCATCAATCGTAAAGTTCTTCCAGTCAGAGGAAGAAACTGCATAATTTTGAGGCGGAAGTTTTTCTGTATATTTACTTACTGAAGAAAGTTGTGTGTTAAGATAATCTGAAATTCTTTGCAATTCATCAGTATTCGTATATAATTGACTCACCTTTGTAGAGAGATTTCCGTCGTCTGTGAATTCAAGTAATTCCCCCTTAACAACAATATTTGTGATGGTATCTTCAAAAATGTTGAAAAGTTGTGAGAAATCAGTGATAAGGATATCGTTAAAGACATAGCATAAACCGATGAAAGTCTTTGCCGAGTGAGACACCTCGCGTGTATAAATGTAATAAGTTAATTTCCCAGCACGATGATAAATTAACTCTGTGGCTCCTTTGCGTGTCTTTGATATCTCCTCAAATAAATCGCGGGTGTAATCGATTGGATATTGCGAATATCCATTGGCGAAATTACCAAATATGTATATCGTAGCTTTCATTGATTAAAGAATAAATAGGAGGGCACATGAACACACCCTCCTAGTAACGATTATTTCATGTATAATTTTATAACTCCTGCCTGATCATCAATGCTAAACGAATCTACATCCTTTAATGCTCCATTTCCAAGCAACAAAGGCGCTTCTTCGTGTTCTGAAATAGATGCTTCTACATTATAGCATTCGTATTCCCCGATTTGTAATTTTCTCAAATTAACAACTGCTTCTTCTACAATGCTACCATCTGCAATTTGAGCACGTGTCATACCTATAACATCATTCTTAGAAATATAGCCATGCTTAATTAATGTGTTTAACTCAAGTATGGACATTGATACACCAGAACAACCTGTATCAAAAATCATTGGAAACTCTGCGCAATCATTGATTTTAACTTGAACGGTACGCACACCACCATGTTTTTTGAAAGGAACTTCTATTACATCAGATGAGTAATCTTCGTAATAATAGTCGCTATACAATGGATCTGGCTTTGCCTTTTTGCCTCCGCAAGATGGCAAAACTAGAGCTATCAATATTAATAGACAATAGGGTAATTTATTCATCTTAATTGCACTTAAAGCGTAGTGTTACTTTTTGATCTGTTCTACCTTCAGGCGTATAGGAAATAATAGCTAGTCCTTCGGAGCTACCTTTTGTGGCTGTAACTTTAATCGGGTTACTATCTCTATCTTCTTGAGTACTAAATCCATCAAATCCCCATCTTCCCTTGCCGGTATAACCTTCTACTTGGAATTTGTATTCCTTGCCAATTACGACGGCACTATCTTTCAGATTAGCTTCGCTGGTGATTTTGATGTCTAATTTAGGTAGAAGTGTGCGTGTATAGTTGTAATCGGCGAATAATTTGTCGTATCTAGCGTTAAGTTCGGTGAGCTGTTTTTCTAATTTAGTAACTTCTTCCCTATTCGTTGTCGGCTTAAAAGTAGAAATTGCTGTTACCATTAATATTACTATTGCAATGGAAGTAAGAGCTATATTTGCGATTCCTACATAAAAATTCTTTTTACCAAATTTAGGAGTGGGTTGACGAGATTCTGAATCCGTTACGCGGAAATAGTTGGACAAAGAAGTTATAGGTTCCTTAACCTCGCGAATAAGTTGCGCAACCTTTCCTTTCTGTTTGTTTTGTGCAAGTTCTTGCTCTTGTCGCTTATTATCTTGTTTCAATGTGGCAATTTCTGCATCACGAGCAGAAATTTTTGTATTAAGAGAGGAAATTGTTGCATCTTTCTGAGCAATGATACTATCTTTTTCAGCAACGATACTACCACCTCGTCCCTCTGCATCTTGCACTTTTTTTTCGTATTCTTTCTCTAAATTTGATTTGTAATCAGGAGAAAGGATAATCTTCGAATACTTTTTGATAGTCGCAGACATTGTTCCTTCAGTTATGTCTGCAACATTGCAAGTTGGGGCATTCTTTATTTGGTTGATAAAACTATTGTCAATCTTCAAAAATTTTGGAAATATACATGTTGTTTCAATTAACTTGAGGATACCTTGTTGAAGTTGTTCTATTTCAGATTTTTTGGAATTAAAATCAGGGCTAATATATTTATAAGATTCACCTATAGGGATAAGTATTGCACCGATAATGTATTTCTTAAATGCAATTTCAAGCATATTGTACATGTGTACAACATCTGTATAATACATATCAAGACGCAAAGTTATTCCAATATACGAGCCAGAACGTCCTCCTGCACCAACTATATTCTTGTATCTTAAATAGGTGTAATAAACATAAGGAGTATTCCCATTTTTTCTCGCTTCAACAACAAACTTTACAGATTCATTTGAACTAGTATAAAATGATTCTGCTAATTTTTGCTCTTCTTTTAATCCGTAGTAGTCTTGCCCACTCGGAACGCCATGTAATAAAATTTCGACATCCATATTGTTAGCCTCTTACACGTTTTACAATAATGTCCCATAGCTTACGAGG
This sequence comes from Faecalimonas sp., assembly GCA_045654105.1. GTDB lineage: Bacteria > Bacillota > Clostridia > Lachnospirales > Lachnospiraceae > Faecalimonas. The sequence goes on from JAZOMR010000135.1 coordinate 7,088, forward strand.
GAATACATCTGATCCCTGTTGAAATACATCTGTTCCATCACTAGCAAGAGAATAATCTCCCGTTTGGAAGACAGTGAAATCACAATTATATGGAGAAAACAGATTAACAATAGGAGTGGTGTTTTTAAACGGTTCAAAAATGCCAGGATACAAATCACGAATACTTTTGATCGCAGGTCCCATATGCACATGACCACTACCATCAATCAAAAAATCAGTTTGATCTATTTTATTGAAGACAATGATTGACTTGTCTTTGGTTGTCATTTGTTTTCTCAAATATTTTATACGATTGACATAGTTCAATCGATCTGGTTCATTTCCCCAGTTAGGCTCTACCATTATAGCCCATATTTTTCGACATTTGCATGACTTAATCGCATTGAAGAATCTTGGGAATGGTGCGTGAGGGGCATTAGGGCTGAAGTAGAGCTCGCCAGGGGCCTCAAGTAGTTGGCATATTGTGTGTCCTCCTTTTTTAACTTTAACCAACATGAAACTGATAAGGGGAGTAGATTTGGCAGCATCATCTTGATTGATCATCGTATCAAAATTTTCACATAAATCTTGATAATTCGCATCGTAATTAGGACGGAAGGAACGCTCTGGCGTTACTGTATAACCATTTTCACTCAAATAACGAGTCAGGCGCACAAGTGTCATTGTTTTTCCACAGGCAGGAGGACCAAACAAAACAACAATAGGTGCATCTTTGTCTGCTATCACTACACTAATTTTGTTTGGATCATTTAATTCTTCATTGCTAAGCCCTGCAATATTACTTGTAGTTGTAGCATTTTCGTTTACTACAGAAGAATCTACAACAGGTCCTTCTATTATAGTTTGCCCTACCTCAATAGGTTCGTTTGAGATTACAGGAGTTTGCTCATTGTTTAATGGAATTTGTGCCATAATATTTATTTTTAATTTTTATTGTTGTTGTGATTAAAATTCTTCTTTTTTAAAAGCTATGTCAAAAAAAACAAATGCAGCTATATCTACAATGATAGAGAGCAGGATCCAATACCATAGGCTATAGTCTTCGTCTTTAAACTGTCCTTTTAAATAGTCGCCCCAAACTTTAGTGACTTTAATTAATCGGTCAGAGCGGTATACCTCTGGGTCTGGTTGATATAATTCGCTAAATGATGATTTCAAAACGGCATAACTCTTTTCAATTACTTGACGTGCTTGTTTCAATACATCTTCTCGTTTAATATTGGTATCTTCTAGTGCATAAAGTACTTGCTGAATCTGACGCTGAAGTGATTTCACTTCATTACGCATAGTTTGGAATTGTGGCATTTTTGCGGCTATCTTGGTGTCATGCTGAGCTCGCTGTACAGCTAATTGTTCTTTTACAACATTATCGTAATATCTGCAAACCTCATTCCTTTCTTTTTTTGATATGTTTCTTGTTCCACGCCTATCAATGGTTCCTATTTTTAAACCAAAAAGGTTTTCTAAGTTAGCCAATTTTGCTTCTGCTTCTGGACCAAATCCATATCTTTGAGGATTGTCTATCTCATGTTTCAGTTGATCCAATGCAAGGTCAATTAATCTTTCATATTTATTCCATTCGTCAATATATTTACTAAAATAAACTGTGGAGTCTGTCAAAGTAGATAATTCTCCATCAATATGTTTCAACTCTTCGACAGCAGTGACTTTTGCCATCTGTTTATAAAAGAATGTATGTGCATTTGTAGGCATGCTAAAAACACCCCATAAAATAATAACTCCCAATGTGCTGAAAATAAATTTGACCATTCTTTTTTCCATGTAGCTTGGATTGAAGGTGTCAAGCATGACTTTAAAGCAATAAGACGTTAATACATACAATCCTACGACTGCAATCCAAAATACCCATTTGGGGATTTGTGCGCTTTCCAATGTTAGGAATAAAGACTCAGTTGTAGACCAACAACTTACTGCGGCAAAAGCCAGAAATGCAACGAGTGCAAAAATCTTTAGAAATTTGTTTTCTCCGTACATAATTGTTTGTGTTTTAATTGTTATTATGATATTGTTAAATATCTTTCGATTAGGCATATAAAAAAAGCGTGGAGTCCGACTGTTGTCGTTCCATGCTCTTAGGCCTTCGCATTGCCCTTTGTATTAGACCGACAACGCGAAGCCCACGCCGAATATAAATATACTCTCGTGCTACATAGTTAAGGTACGCGTGTGCGCAT
>JAZOMR010000136.1:0-5267 GCA_045654105.1 Faecalimonas sp.
ATTATAGTACTCGCACTCTTCCTTCTTCAAGAAACCATCCTCAATCAAAGTCTCCAAATCAATAAAATATGGATTGCCCGCGAAAGTAGAAAAAGGCTGATATGGTGAATCCCCATATCCAGTAGGTCCCAAAGGCAATACCTGCCATTTAGACTGTCCCGCACGCACCAATTTATCAATAAACTTGAGTGCATCTTTCGAAAAACATCCAATTCCATACTTTGAAGGTAAAGAAGAAATCGGAAGTAATACACCACTTGCTCTCATAAAAAACTCCTCCGCTACAATATAAACTACACTTTTGTCTACTACCATACCATAGAATTGAAATCTTTTCAAGCAAATCCCATCGCTTGCTCCTAACTGAGACCATATTCCTTTAATCAGTGCAAAATAAACTTAGAACTTTTACAATTTTTTTAAAAATAACTGTTGACAAATGATTTGTTTTGAATTATAATTCATTTCGTTGTAAGGGATTGTTCCTGAACAATGTATGTGGGCTTAGCTCAGCTGGATAGAGCGTTTGGCTACGGACCAAAAGGTCGGGAGTTCGAATCTTCTCGCCCACGTTAAGAAATAAAGCACTTCGAGTAAAATCGAGGTGTTTTTTTAGTGCGTTTGACTAACATTTGACTAACGGATTTAAATGCTTTATAATTCAAGTATCAAGGGAGAAGCTTTTAAAGTAGTTGAATAATGTGATTTGTTTTTGATTTTTATGGTTAAGTAAAATGAAAAAGCAGAAAGTATTATGAAAATTATTTTGATATGTTTAAGACCTTGGACAACAAACAGGGCTTTTCATTTATGATAAGCTTTGTTTGTGTTGCAAGGTTTTTTGTTTCTCCTGAAAGTGCAATCAATAGGAGGACTGAAATGATTAGGAGGATGTATTTAAACGGGACAGAAAAATTAGAAGTAAGGAGGATTATAAAAGATAAAACGGGCTATATGATTAGAAGTACAAGTGTTTTAAACCAAGTATTTAGAAGAAGTTCGTTTGCATCTGAAACCGGACAAAATAGTAATGAAATTTTGGAGTTTATCGGTGACCAAGTTTTGAGTTTTTATGTTGTAAAAATTATATCAAAAAAATGTGGTTCATTGAGCCTAACAGATGATTATACTTTTAGAATTCGAGAAAATCGCTTTACCCAAATTAAACAAGCTTTGGTCAATAATGAAGCACTCGCAAATATAATCGATGAATGGGATATAGCAAAATATCTACTTCTTGGAAGAAGTGATATTAAAAATGATGTTACTAGAGAGACCAAAGTAAAAGCGGATTTGTTTGAAGCTATTATAGGTGCTATTGCAGCAGAAAGCGAGTGGGACTCTGAAATCCTTGAAAGCGTTGTTTCAAAGGTTCTTAATATAGATGTAAAAATCAATACTATGATTGAAAACGATACAAAGGTAAGATGTTTTGATATTAATAATGCTATAACAACCCTAAAAGAAATGGCTGAAAATGGTCAATGCACGATGCCGAAATATGAGTTTGTTGGTCCTGACGCCATAGGATATGATAGCAACGGCAATCCAAAATGGTTTTGTAGTTGTCGTATAATTAACGATAAAATTGGTTTAACAAAAAGTGTTGAGTCTACATCTAAAAAAGATGCAAAAAAAGCGGCAGCTTATTTGATTCTATGTGAACATTTGGGAATGCAAAATAAATATGGTCCCAACGATTGGTTTGATTTTTGGTCTTACAAAGAAGGGAAGCTTTTCCCAAACCGTTAATCGAACGATAGAAGACGTAATTATGGCGAATTTGCCACAATTAAAACAACTGAAAGGATGAGGTTATGGAAACACAAATAGTATACTGTGATGAAACTGGTGATGATGGTAATAATGTAAGTTCAAGTAGTGCATTTGTATTGACAAGTATATATATGCCTAGTAGTAAATGGCAAAGTAATTATGATGCTATTAAACAATTTCGTAAATCATTGAAAGATGAATATGGATTTCATGTAAGCCAAGAAATGCATACAAAATTTTTTGTCACTGACAAGAATCCTTATAGAGCATATGGGTGGACTGATGAACAGAAGATAGAAATACTTAAGAAATTTAATCTTATGATTGCTTCTTTAGATTTATCGGTTGTTAATGTTATTATTGATAAAACAAAGATACACAATGTAGATTACCATGTTTTAGAGAATGCTTTAACATATAATATTCAGAGGATTGAAAATGATAGCAATGGCAATTGGAACTTTATAATTATTACGGATGAAGGCCGAATTGCACCAATGCGAAAAACAGCCCGTGCGATTAGAGCATATAATCCTATTCAATCACAATTTGGGGGATATATAAATAAACCTATAAAAAATTTGATTGAAGATGTCTTAGAAAAGGATTCTAAAGAATCGCATTTCATACAGATATGTGACTTCATTTCTTATTTTGTACATCTTTATTACAAGATACATTATGAACAGAGAGAATTACCTAATCGAGTTGGAAAGTTTATAGACAAGGATTTTGTGGGTAGTGTAATGGCAACTTTTAAAGCTAATAATATTTTAAATTTGAAAGCTAGTCCAGAAAAATATGGATTGGTAATATATCCTAAAAAGTAACAAAAAAAACACCACCTACGGCACATTCGTGTTTTCAGTGGTTCAATTATATTATACAAAATTTAGGGGAAAAGTCAATATATTTCTGCCCATTGGGCGCAATCAAACAATATATCAAAGTGGCTGATAAATTGATTACATAAAATCACCCGTTTGCCACACAATAATTACGGGGTGATAGAATGAAAGATAAACAAGAAAAGAAAGACCAAGAACAATTTAATAGTGTTACTAAAAAATCAAAACCAGAAAATCAAAATCAGCATCACAACGTTAGAAAAGAAGGCGTAGATGCAAAAATAAGACAGGTATAAAAGGCGTCAATAAGGCGCCTTTTTAATATTAAAAAAACATTGTTGGAAAACTCATCAAAATAGTTTATACTTAGTGTAGTTTAAATGAAAATGTGGGGGAATTAAGATGAAGTATATATCTTTTGCTATACCATGCTATAACTCGGAAGAATATATGGAGAAAGCAATTCAGTCGATTTTAAAAGGTGGAGAAGATGTGGAAATTATCATTGTAAATGATGGTTCAAAGGACAGTACACTTGAGATTGCGAAGCGATATGAAAGAGAATATCCGACAATTGTAAAAGCAATCGATAAAGAAAATGGTGGACATGGCGATGCAGTGAATGCAGGACTTCAGCATGCAACAGGATTGTATTTTAAGGTTGTCGACAGTGATGACTGGGTGGATGAAACTGCCTATATGAAGATTTTGGATACTCTACATGAACTGGTAGATAAGAAACAGATGGTAGATATGCTCGTTTCGAATTATGTGTACGAGAAGGTTGGAGCAAAACGAAAAAAAGTAATCCATTATCAAAATGTAATGCCGGAAGAACGAGTGATTACATGGAGAGAAATGGGGCATTTTCGCATTGGACAGTACATTTTGATGCATTCTGTTATGTATCGGACAGAATTATTAAAAATGTGTGGGCTTGAACTTCCAAAACACACTTTTTATGTAGATAATATTTATGTTTATTACCCATTGCCACACGTAAAGACCATATATTATCTTAATGTAAACTTCTATCGTTATTTTATTGGCAGAGATGGTCAGTCGGTAAATGAGCAAAATATGATTAAGCGTATTGATCAGCAATTATTTGTGAATAAAACAATGATTGACATGTATCAGATGCATAAGATTTCGAATAAAAAGTTAAGGACGTATATGATTAATTATCTGGCGATTATGATGACGGTTTCTTCTATTATTGCGATTCGTTCTAAGAATCCGGAGAATTTGGAGAAGAAAACGGAGCTTTGGAAGTATTTAAAAGAGAAAGACTCTAAGGTATATGTAAAAATTCGTTATGGAATCCTTGGGCAGACTATGAATTTGCCGGGAAAACCGGGAAGAAAGGTCTCGTCTCTGGCATATACTGTTGCAAACAGAATTTTTGGATTTAACTAGTATAAATAGAAAAAATTGGAGATACTATGATAAAAAGACAAGGGGAATTTATTATGGGTATTCAATTTAAAGATAGTCAGACAAAAGTGAATTTGATGAAGGCGTTTGCTGGGGAAAGTCAGGCCAGAAACCGTTATACCTTCGCAGCTGAGGAAGCAAGAGAGCAAGGGTTGTATGCCATCCAAGAGGTGTTCTTGTTTACTGCAAATCAAGAGCGTGCGCATGCGGAAAGATTTTACGATTTACTGAAAAGCTTGTCAGGGGAAACAATAGACATTTGCGGTAGTTTTCCGGTTGATAAGCAGGACACAGTGGAAGGGTTATTAGAGGCTGCTCAGCACAATGAATATGAAGAGGCAGATGACGTTTATATAGCCTTTGGGAATACGGCGAAAGAAGAGGGTTACATGGAGGTCGCCTCGGCATTTTATCAAATAGCAGAGATTGAAAAAATACACGGGAATCGCTTCGGGCAGTTAGCAGAGATGCTCAAAAATGGCACTTATTTTGAAACAAAGGAAAGTGAAAAATGGATGTGCTTAAATTGCGGAAATATTCATACAGGAAAGAAAGTTCCAGGTGTTTGTCCGGTCTGCAGATACGAAAAGGGATACTTTATTCCATTAGAATTAGCGCCATATAAAACGAAAGAGCTCCAATAACGGAGCTCTTTTTTATGAAGTAACACCTCACAAAACGCCCCGTGGGGATGTGCAGAGGCGCATAGGGTGTTTATTCTGTGCTATAACGTATTGGAACTCCATTTACTTCTACCTGGTCGTTAATTTCTATAACAAGACATTGTTTTCCATTAATTATCTTAGTTTCAACCAAATCTGTGCGTTCAGGATTTACCTTAATTACAACGTCCGGAGTTTCGATACTGAATTTGCGTGTTTCAGCGATATTTGTTACAAGAAATTCTGCCTTTTCTCCGGCGATATGGTCGAAGTTAGTATCAAAACATTCAATTCTTTCTTCTGTGATACCGCTGTTGGCAAGAAGGCGTTTCATCTCCGGTTTTGTCAAAACAGGAGGTTCCGGAGAGTCTTTCGCTTCATCAATCATTACATTTAGATTTTCATGAATGTTACGAATCACATCGTATTCGCATTCTTCGCCAAGGGTATTCATAACAACGGAGTGGAAGGTACTCTTTTGGCTTCCGGCTGACATTGGGAAGGTACAGCCGAGTGCATTTTCAATAAATTCCGGTTGTAAATC
>JAZOMR010000137.1:0-8326 GCA_045654105.1 Faecalimonas sp.
GAATGTATTCAAATCCGGTTTCTCAAAAGTCAATTGCGATAAAGTCGCAAAATCCACACGGTCACCTGGTAGATATCTTCTCTCCGGATAATAAAGAGCATACTGAATCGGCAGCTTCATATCCGGTGTTCCAAGCTCCGCGATAATCGCTCCATCCACATACTCCACCATAGAATGGATGATACTCTGCGGATGTACCACAACCTCAATCTGGTCAATATCTACATCGAACAACCACTTCGCTTCTATAACCTCAAGTCCTTTATTTACCAAAGTGGAAGAATCGATGGTAATCTTTCTTCCCATCTCCCAGTTTGGATGCTTTAGCGCGTCCTCCACTTGAATACAAGTAAGCTGTTCTCTCGTTTTCCCACGGAAAGGACCACCTGAAGCTGTCAGTAAAATCTTATGCAATTCTCCACGTGAACTTCCCTGCAAGGATTGGAAAATCGCACTATGCTCACTGTCAACCGGCAAAATCGCCACGTTGTGCTCTGCAGCAAGTGGCATAATAATATGCCCCGCTGTCACCAAGGTTTCTTTATTCGCAAGGGCAATGTTTTTCCCTGCTTTAATTGCCTCAATGGTCGGCCTGATACCAATCATTCCCACAATGGCAGTCACCAAAATTTCCGCCTCTTCCAAAACAGAAACCTCAATTAAACCTTCCATTCCCGAAACAATCTTGACACTGACGTCCTTTACATTGTCTCGCAGTTCCTTTGCCTTATCCTCAGACCAAACTGCCACTACTTTCGGATGAAATTCACGAATTTGCTCCTCTAATAATTTAATATTATTACCGGCAGCAAGTCCTAAGACTTCTATATCACCATTTTCTCTCACAACTTCCAAGGTCTGTGTTCCAATGGAACCTGTTGAACCTAAAATTGCTATTTTTTTCATCAGGTTAATCTCCTACAATAACATAATTGCCATATAATAAATAATTGGCGCTGTAAAAATCACACTATCAAAACGGTCTAGGATTCCGCCATGTCCCGGAATTAAGTTACCATAATCCTTGATATCATGGTTTCTCTTAATTGCCGAAGCAGCCAAGTCGCCCACCATAGAAATCAAAGCACCGACTGCGCAAATGATTGCGTATTGCAAAATATCTGCAACTGCGCCCGTCCAGAAACGATTCACCGCCAATGCATAAAGTACACCAAGAAGTGCTGCACCTACTACACCGCCAACTGCTCCTTCAATGGATTTCTTTGGACTAAGCTTTGGTGCCATTTTATGTTTCCCAATTAACATACCCACACAGTATGCACAGGTATCGCTTCCCCAAGAGCATATAAACACCAACCAAACTAAGAAAGCACCTTGTTCTAACATACGAATCTGATATACATAAGAAAGCATAAACGCTACATAAAACAATCCGAAAAATGCAAGCATAATCTGTTCCGAACGATATTTTGGATACGAGAATACATAAATAATCATAATCAAAATCAGAAATGCAATGCAAAGCATGGTCACTAAATCAGCTCTCTGGAAACGTAGTAGGAAGTAATAAGCCACAGCTGCCACATATCCTGCCATTCCAAGAAGTGTACCGCCAATTTCCAATACCTTATAGATTTCTGTCATTCCAATGAAGCTAATCATTAACAGAGTTGCAAACAAAACATCTCCGCCAGTAATAATCGTTGCTAATGCAATAATCACAAGTAAAATTCCACTTAATAATCTTGTCTTAAACATTAGTTTTCTCCTTCCTTCACACCGCCAAAGCGTCTATCCCTACAATTGTAATATTCGATCGCTTTCGCCAAATCCTCTTTTGTAAAATCCGGCCACAATACATCTGTAAAATAAAACTCGCTATAGGCCAACTGCCATAATAAATAATTGGACAATCTCTGCTCTCCACTGGTTCGAATCATCAAATCCGGGTCCGGAATGTCGTGAGTATCTAGGTAGGTTTCAAACAAACCTTCATCCACCTGCTCTAATCCCACTTTACCATCCACACAATCCGCAGCCATCCGCTTCATAGCACGAAGCATTTCATCTCGGCTACCGTAGTTGAGTGCGATCTGGAAACAAAGCCCATCGTTATCCTTGGTTGCTTCCTCCAGCTCTGCAATGCGCTTTTGAATATCATCAGCCAAAGCAGTCTTATCGCCAATCACACGCACACGCATCCGATTCTTTTCTGCTGTTTTCAGGCACGTCTTCATATAATTGCGAAGCAGATTCATCAATGTGTCAACCTCGTCCTTCGGACGCTTCCAGTTTTCCGTGGAAAACGCATACACTGTTAAATATTTGACACCCATTTTATAGGCATCCTCGCAAATGCGCTCCACATTCTTACTGCCCTGCGTGTGTCCGTAGCTTCGCGGCATCCCCTTCTTTTTCGCCCAGCGACCATTTCCATCTAAAATAATCGCGATATGTTGTGGTACGTTCATAACTATCTCCTTTAAAAAAGAGTCTGTCTTGACAGACTCTTTTCTCTTATACAACTATACTGTAAGAACTTCTTTTGACTTCGCATCCACTGCTTTATCAATATTCGCAATGTACTTGTCTGTCAACTTCTGTAATTCATCTTCTAAATCCTTGATTTCGTCCTCTGAAACTTCTGAGCCTTTTAATTTCTTAAATGCATCATTACCGTCACGACGAATATTACGAATTGCAACCTTAGCTGCTTCTCCTTTTTTCTTCACGTCTTTCACGATTTCTTTTCTTCGGTCTTCTGTCAATTCAGGGAAAATCAAACGAACAACAGAACCATCATTGTTCGGATTAATTCCGATATCAGACATCAAAATCGCCTTTTCAATTTCTTTAATCAGACTCTTTTCCCATGGTTGAATCTGAATCATACGTGCTTCCGGAACAGAAATATTAGCCACCTGTTGAATTGGTGTTGGGATTCCGTAATAATCCACTGTCAATTTGTTTAACACATTTGGGTTCGCACGTCCTGCACGAATCGTTGCTAACTCAGCCTCTAAGCTTGCCACTGATTTCTGCATCTTTGTATCAAATACTTGTAATCTCTCGTTCATAATAAAATCCTCCGATTATAATTTTCTATCATTATACAGTTACCTTCGTACCTGTAAATGTTCCCTTCATTGTCTCAACAATACTGTTCTTCTCATTCAAACCAAATACCAACATCGGCATCTTATTCTCCATACAAAGAATAGATGCTGCCAAATCCACAGCCGCCAATCGCTTATCAATGGTTTCCTGAATGGAAATCTCATCATATTTTTTCGCATCCGGATTCAGCTTCGGATCGCTGTCATAGATACCGTCAATGGCCTTTGCAAGTAACATTGCGTCTGCCTCAATCTCAATCGCACGAAGGACAGCCCCTGTGTCTGTTGAAAAATATGGATGTCCCGTTCCACCTGCAAAGAAAATAACCTTTCCTGCGTTCAATGCTTCCACAGCTGCATCCTTAGAAAATAATTTCGTAAATGCTCCGCATGTAAATGGTGTGAATATCTCTGTCTGCATACCAACATGTCTGAAAATATCTGACACATAAATACAGTTCATAACTGTTGCAAGCATTCCGATCTGGTCAGCCTTGGTTCTGTCAATGGTTTCGCTTGTTCTTCCACGCCAGAAATTTCCGCCACCGGTTACAATCGCAACCTGAATACCATCGTCCACTAACTCCTTCACCTGCTTTGCAACACCGATACAAGTCGCTTCATCAAAGCCCGTTTTTTTATCTCCTGCCAGTGCTTCTCCACTTAGCTTTAGTAATACTCTTTTCATACTGTTTGCTCCTTATGTGTTCTTGGCTCTGCCTTATAGGGACAGTATAACATAACGCTCCTCATTTTCACACCCCATTTTTTTATTTTTCCGTTTTATTTATTGCTCTTATTCTAATTCTGTTGTATAATATCTATATTACATAGCAAAGGAGTGATCCCCATGATTAATTTATTAACAGGGCAAAAAGGTAGCGGCAAAACTCAGATTATGATCGAAGCTGCAAATAAAAAAGTAAAGGAATGTGACGGGAACGTAGTATTCATTAAGAATAGCCACAATGATACATACAGCTTGTCTTTTGATATCAGAGCAATCGTTATGGCTGATTACCCTTCTATCCGTGGCATTAGCGAATATACAGGATTTATTTATGGTATGCTTAGTGCAAACAGTGATATCCAAGTAATCTTTATTGATGGTATTTTGAAACAACAAGGTGTTTCCCTTGATGTAATCCCAAGCTTTATCGATACTCTTGACAGTATCTCTAAAGCACACAATGTTGACTTCTATGTAAGCCTTAGCGCAAGCAAAGAAGATTTAGCAAGTGTTGACGCTGAAAAATGTAATTTCTTAAATTAATGATAATAGAATACGGACATAAAAATGGATGGGAACCTTTCAAAATTCCCATCCATTTTTTATGCCTAAACGAACTGATTTCTATTTCACACTCGTTACAACATTCGTCTTCTCGCCAATCTTATATTCCAGCGAAATCTCCTGGCCAACTTCGTATTTGATGATGTCGATAAACTCTACCACAGAAATGTCGAAAATATCATCCGAGCCTTCAATCATCATAAAGTAATGTGAATCACCATCCACTACGCCCTGCGCAATCTTGGTAATCTTTCCGGTAATAGAACCAGATTCGCGCGTATCCTCTTCAATCTGAAGCCCTTCCTTTAAAAGAAGCTTATGGTATTCTTCCTCACATTCGCTGACCGTGTCACCGATTCCTACCACTTGGTATTTCTGCACATTTACCATGGCATACTTTTTCACAAGCCCTGCATCATCTTTTAAGCAGATAAAATAGGTCGGCTCGCCCCCAATATTTAAAAGCAATGGGAAGGTCGCCTCGTACGCCAGGTTCTGTACCTGACCCTCTGCTGAATCCATGGCAGAATACTCTTCCGCACCTGCAATCTCATAGAATTTCGTTTCCATAGTACGCTGATTCATAAGCACGAATCCCACATTTGACTCATCACTATTCACAGATGTTACACCTGTGTAAACCCACACATCATCATCGATAGCCAGATAGTTATAACCCTCTGTGGTAACCAGGCAATCTTTCTGTCCTAATACACTATTGATAAATCCATGTTTTAAGGTACCATGATAATCGTAAAGTTCAATCAAGAGTTCTGCTGAATAAGCCTTATCAATCCAAGAAGGCACCTCTTCAATAGCGTAATCTTTGGTCTCGCCCGTAATGGCATTACAGAGAACCACGCGCCCTACCGTCTCACCGCCAAATAAGCCGATGTTAAACTTCTTCACCGGACACACCCAGTATGGAACGCCTTCCTCGTCAATCTCAAAGCTAAGTTCATTAAAGATATACGTCGGATAATTAAAACGTAAATGTCTGTGAATATTGCGATTAAAATATTCTGAAGTCGAATATTTAATACCCTCTTTCAGTTTCACAAGCTCTGTCGTCTGCGTTGCCATATCAATGGTAATGTATGCCGGAATACCTGTTCCACGGTTAGTCAGCCATTTGATAGCATTTGCATAGCGAAGCGGCGACACACGCACCGGTTTATCCTTATAATTGATTTGACTGTAAATGTTGTCCACTTCAAATTGAGAAGCCATATCAATCATACTTCCCATCTTTCGGTTTCCAAGAAGGGCTGCCGAATTCTTATCCAATAGCGGAATCTGGTCATAGGACAGCTCCTCAATATCCTTCGTAAACTCACCATTTTTTACTGTCAGAAGCTTCTGATACTTCTTAGCATTGATAATCGGTGATGACAACAGTGAGCCAATCAAAAAGACCGCAATCACTGCAATCAGGAGTCCTCCCAGCACCTTTACCACTTTTGATTCCTTAATCTCAAACATACCGTAACGTTTGCGGAAAATATAAAGAGCCCCAACAAATGCAATCAGTATAATAATAAAGAACCAAAAACCAGATGCATGAATATTAATTGCCGGCAATGTTATATAATAATAAAGTCCCGCAAAAAGAAGTGCTAGAATTGTTCCTATTGCTTTAATTTTAAAATTCTTCATAACTACCTCCTAAAATTTCTTTCTCCACAGATTTGGAGCAAATAATACCAAGAACGGGAAAATTTCCAATCTTCCAATTAACATATTCAGGCAGAAGATGATTTTTGAAAAATCGGAGAATGCTGCAAAGTTTTCAATCGGTCCAACCGCCGCAATTCCCGGTCCCACGTTATTCATTGTCGTAAGCACCCCGCTAAATGTGGTTGCAAAATCAAAATTATTCAATGAAATTAATAGTACGGATACCATAAATATTGCAATATAGCAGATAAAATATACATAAACACCCTGCAGTGTTTCATCTTTTACTTTTTTCCCGTTTACCTTTACAATTGCAACAGATTTCGGATGAAGTAAACGCTTCAACTCCCGTTTCACGCTCTTAAGTAAAATTAAGATACGTGCCACCTTCATACCACCGCCGGTAGAGCCCGCGCAGGCACCCAGCACCATCAAGCCTAAAAGAATACATTGTGAAAGCATCGGCCATAGGTTGAAATCCGCCGTCACAAATCCAGTTGTAGTAATAATAGATGCCACTTGAAATACTGCATATCTCAATGCTTTTAATGGTTTCTCGTATATGCTCAGTATATTGATTGTAATCAACAAGGTAGCCCCTAGAATCACACCCAGATATGCTCTTACTTCCTCATTTTTAAATACATCTTTTACCTTCTTTAACAGTAAGAGATAATACATGTTAAAGTTGATTCCAAACAGAATCATAAAAACGGTGATTACGCCGTCAATATATGCACTGTCATAGAACGCAACACTGCTATTGCGACTACTAAATCCTCCTGTGCCGGCTGTACTGAAGGAATGGATGATGCTGTCGTACAGACTCATCCCGCCTATAAACAGAAAGATAATCTCTGCTACTGTCAGCACAAAATACATACTATATAAAATCTTCGCCGTATCTCTTGCCTTCGGAACCAGTTTATCCGTTTCCGGTCCAGGAACCTCCGCTCTCATCAGATGCATGGAATTTCTATCCTCTAAGGAGACTATTACCATTACAAATACCAGCACGCCCATTCCGCCAATCCAGTGGGTCAGGCATCTCCAGAAGTTCATTCCCTTGGACAGAGCCTCAATATCTGTCAATATAGTGGAACCTGTGGTTGTAAATCCTGACACGGTTTCAAAAAAGGCATCCACGTAAGTTGGAATCTCTCCTGAAATATAGAATGGCAAAGCGCCAAAAACAGACCACAAAATCCATGCACATGCAATAATGATAAATCCATCTTTACCATAAATTGTGGAATCCTCAGGTTTCTTTCGTCCCAAAAGCACATATAACAGTACTAAAATTCCGCTGGTAAGAAGAAATGCCTTCCAACCTTCTTCTCCATATATCACAGACACCAGCGCCGGAATCAAAAGAACCAATGCTTCTACTCCAAGCATTCTTCCTAAAATATAAGTCGTCATTCTTCTGTTCATAACTACCCTCTATTCCAAGATGTCTGTAATATCTTGTATCTTCTTTGATTTTGTTATCACAACTACCGTATCCCCAACCTGAATGCTATCGCTACCACTCGGGATAATCATCTGACGCTTACGTCCGATACACGCAATTAAGTTATTCGGTTTTGTTTTTAAGTCCTTGAGTGCAATATTCGTATACTTTGTTTCTTCTTTGATTACAAATTCCAAGGCTTCCACGCGGTCATCTACCAACCGGTACATGGACTCAATGTTCGCACTACTCAAGGAATTCTGTCTTGCGCGAACATAGCTAAAAATCGCATCAACCGTTGCATTTTTGGAAGAAACAATACTGTCAATACCAAGACCTGCCACCATCTGTGCTCTCGAATCCTCATTTACCTTTGCAATGATTTTCTGAACACCCTGTTTATTTGCAAATAAGCCCATAATGATATTCTCTTCATCTACGCCGGTAAGAGCAACCAAGGCATCTGCCTCACGAACGCCCTCTTCCAAGAGCAAATCGTGGTCTGTCGCATCGCCGTGAATCACTGTTACCTTCGGAAGTTCTTCGCATAATTCCTCACATCTTTCGTGGCATTGCTCAATAATCTTCACTTCCATACCCATAGAGCATAGCTTCTTGGCAAGATAGAATCCAACACGTCCGCCACCACAAATCAATACGTTGCGCACGCGACGCTTGCGATTTCCCAATCTGCTGAAAAACTGCTCAATCTCTCGATGTGTAGCTGCAATGTGAAGCTTATCTCCTTCTTCAATCACAAACTCACCATCCGGGATAAATACTTCGCTTCCCCTTTGGATAGCACAAATCAATATCTTAATCTGG
>JAZOMR010000138.1:0-9233 GCA_045654105.1 Faecalimonas sp.
TTTCTCATTATGCTTCCTCCTTTTTCAGAAAACTTCTTTTTATTCCCAAGAAAATCTTCTTTGTAAGTAACAAAGTGCCGTTTGTTGCGCCTTTACAACCATAGAACAGGAAGATAGAAAGTCCCGCACAGACAAGACTTGCACTAGCCATGGCAATACCTGTGAGGCCTTTGCCAACAACAGCAAAAACAATAGCAGATACAATGCTTCCAAGAGCACAACCAACAAATGAGCCAAAAACAGCCCAGAGGGAAATTATCACAGCCCATAAAGAAATGTAAAGCGAAAGAATTACGGCAAAAGCGGCAATCAGCAGAGAAAGCCATATTGGAGAACCAAGTGCTAAAAGTACGATTTCCCATACGCTAAGCCGTTTCTTAGGTGTATTTTCTTTTATCAGTTTACTCATTTCCATCATCCTCCTTATGTGTAATAAATCGTAACACGAAGTATATAATATATCAATGTTTTTAATTAAGAAGTTGAAGTAGAAGAGTTCTGTGATATAATAAAAATTAACAGAAAATACCTTTAAGGAGGAAAATATTATGAAAGTATATAAATGTAATCAATGTGGCAATCTTATCGCTATGATTTCGGCATCAGGAGTGCCGGTAATGTGTTGTGGAAAGCCTATGGAAGAAGTGGTTCCAAATGCAGAGGGTGAAAGTGCAGAAAAACTTGTGTGTGACTTAAAACCATTAGATTTGGATGCAACAGAGAATTACGTGGTATGTAAATGTAATCAAGTATCTTATTTTGACATTTTAGATTCTTTGCAAAAGCACAGTAGTATCGAAAACCTGTTAGATGTATTTGATGATGTAAAAAATACAACTCATTGTTCTACAGGTTGTGGCGGATGTTATGAAAAAGTGATTGCAATCATATCAGAGTCGTTAAGTACAGGCAAACAATAATTTAATGGGTATAGACTAGAAAAAAGCTGAAATTCCAAATCGGAGTTTCAGCTTTTCGTAAGTAATTAAAATTCAACTTTTCCAGATTCTGTTTTGTTGATTACATAGTAAACAGCATCATCTTCTGGTTTTACGTACAATTCGATTGTTTTGATGTCGCCAACTTTGTTGCCAGCAGATGTCCAAGCTTTTTTAACAGCTGCAATCATCTCTTTTTCTTCTACTTGCTTTCCAAAGTATTCTACGAATAAAGTAGTTTTGATATCTTTTTTAGTAGTAGCTTTTTTCGCTTTTTTAACAACTTCCTTTGCTTCCACAACTACGTCAGCAACTTTGTCTTCTACGATATCCTTTACTTTTTCTGCTTTATCTTCTACAATGTCAGCCAGTTTCTCTACTTTTTCTTCAACTACTTCAGCAACAGCTTTTGTAGCTTTTTGTACTTTTTCTTTTGTAACTTTCGTTGTTTCTTTCTTTGTTGCCATGTCAATCTTACCTCCTTTTAACAACATACTTGCCGATTATAGCACATGTTTATGGAAAAGTAAAATCAAATTTGAAGAAATTATATAATTCGGAAATATATACCATCCCGCCCCATAAAGAAGTGTTTATCCTGGAAGGAGGTATTTACCTGCATGGCTTCCACAATAGATGTAATTGTAGTTCCATCCTCATACCGTCCCTTGTTGTATTGGAAATATCCCAGAATATCTTTTGGAACACCGAGTTTAATGCGGCGTTTGCGCAGATATTCATCCTTGTCGGTGCCGTCAATGTTTAGTCCGAACAATTCTAATTCGATTTCCAAATATCCATCTATGTAATCAATCACGCTGTCAAACGGCTTGCGGCGCAGCGACTCATCAAAGATTTCACAAATATGGCGATAGTATAAATTGAAAAATTGTTCTTTATTAAAATCAATGTTAGCTTTCTTGCCTTCTGATGCATTTCTTAAAATACCCTGTAGTTCCCCGTGTTTGGTGTCAAAGTATGTCATACATGCGATAGCGTATTTTGGTGCTTGTTCATTGATGGAGCGTATTGCAAGAACTTGATTAAAAGCATCATCTAAAGCCTTTGGTGCTTGGTCGCGCTTTCCGGTAGATTCCCAGATGCTCCATTCATCAGAGGTCTTATTGTAACCAATAAAGGAAGGTTTCTTTCGTCCATTACATGAAAAGGCATCTGCCCCGTACACCTGCTCAAAAAGAGAGGAGTGAAGGAAGTAGTCAGTATCAAATTCTTTCATGCTAAATAATTTCGCAAAAATCAGTCCAAGGTAATAAGCATTCACGCTTTTCTCACTCGCATCTAAGTATTCAGTTTCCGGAGATTTCAGCAAATATCCGTCTGCTGCTGTAAGGTTCGTTTCAAACATAGAGATTTTAGAAATAAATTCCTGGGTTCTCTTTTCATGATGCCATGGAGATAAAAATTGATTTGGCATACCACAGGTTAAAATGGCATGTAATAATTCCAAATTGTTACATTCTACAATTTTTGATTCGTAAAATGGCCACTCCATTCCGTTGCAGCCGGTTACTTCCAAGGCGATTTTAAAATTATCATTCTGAATAAGCTTCACATTTTCACCAACTTCCTATTAAAAGCTTTCATATACAACCATTATATTCCATTTCAGAAACAGTTACAAGTTATTAATTGTACTTATCAGTCGTAATAAGAAATAAATTAAAGTTACACTTTGCACTTCATTATAATTTATGATAAACTAACTCTGTTAAACAGTACATTTAGATTCAGCTTAAAGAGGAGAAAATACATGGGCGGATTTTTTGGTGTAGCAACGAAAACAGATTGTGTTTTAGACTTGTTTTATGGTATAGATTATCACTCGCACTTGGGAACAAGGCGTGCTGGTATGGCAGTTTGTGACCGCGGTGAATTTCAACGTGCGATTCACAATATTGAAAATTCTCCATTTCGTACGAAATTTGAACGTGATGCAGAAGAGATGCATGGAAATATAGGAATTGGATGTATTTCTGATTATGAACCACAACCATTATTGATTCAATCCCATTTGGGAAGCTTTGCAATTACAACGGTAGGTAAAATTAACAATTTAAATTCTTTATTAAAGGTTGTATATGCTAATGGACATACACATTTTCAAGAGATGAGCGGGGGACAGATTAATGCAACCGAATTAGTTGCATCTCTAATTTGCAAAAAGAATTCCATTGTGGAAGGAATCCGTTATGTACAAGGCATTGTTGAGGGTTCCATGTCAATTTTGATAATGACAGATAAAGGAATTTATGCTGCGAGAGACAGATATGGAAGAACCCCGGTTGCCATTGGGAAAAAAGAAGAAGGTTACGGAGTAGCATTTGAAAATTTTGCATTTTCTATGCTAGGCTATGATACCTATAAGGAATTAGGTCCAAGTGAGATTGTGTTTATTACACCGGAGAGCGTGGAAACGGTATCCGCAGCTAAGAAGGATATGAAGGTATGTTCTTTCTTGTGGGTATATTATGGATATCCAACTTCATCTTATGAGGGAGTCAACGTAGAAGAAATGCGTTGCAAATGTGGTAGCATTATGGCGAAGCGCGATGAAGGTAAGATAGCGCCGGATTTGATTGCCGGTGTACCTGATTCTGGTTTGGCACATGCCATTGGATATTCGAATGAATCCGGAATTAACTACGGTCGTCCATTTATTAAATACACACCTACCTGGGCAAGATCCTTTATGCCAACAAGTCAGGCTCAAAGAAGCTTGGTTGCCAAGAGAAAATTGGTTCCGGTTCCAAGCTTGATACAAGATAAAAAATTATTGTTGATTGACGATTCTATTGTGCGTGGAACACAGCTTCAAGAGACAACGGAATTTCTATATAATAGTGGAGCAAAAGAGGTACACGTAAGACCTGCCTGTCCGCCACTTGTATATGGATGTAAATATTTGAATTTTTCACGTTCCAAATCAGAAATGGACTTGATTACACGTCGTGTTATCGCAAAATTAGAGGGAGATAACGCGGAAAACGTGCTGCATGAATACACAAATCCAAATAGTGAACGTTACGAAGCAATGGTAGAGGAAATTCGCAAACAGCAGAATTTCACCTCCTTACGTTTTGTGAGTTTGCCGGATTTATTGGAATCTATTGGATTAGAACCATGCAAAGTCTGCACATATTGTTTTGATGGAAAAGAGTAAAAAAAAGAGCAACTGCGAATTATAGTATTATAGTTCACAGTTGTTTTTTTAGGAGGTAAAAAATGGATAAAAAGAAGATAAAAAATATAACACTGGATTTAGCGGCAGACATCATAGGAAGTTTTCTGATTGCGATTGGAATTTATAATTTTGCTACCGCATCGGAGTTTCCGGTAACGGGGATTACAGGTATTGCGCAGGTGCTTTATATTTATTTTGGGTTGCCGATTGGTACCATGACTACGATTATAAACATTCCGATTATCTTGGCATGTGTCAAAGTGCTAGGCGTGAAATTTGTAGTGAAGTCTTTGAAAACCTTGCTGATTTCTAACTTCTTTATGGATGTTGTTGCACCTTTGTTACCCATATACGAGGGTGATTTAATGCTATCAAGCATCTGTATGGGACTTTTTGCAGGTCTTGGTTATGCATTGATCTTTATGCGAGATTCGTCAACCGGCGGTGTTGATTTTATTTCTCTGACCATTCGTGCGTTGAAGCCACATATTTCTTTGGGAAGAATCATTGTCATAGTAGACTGTGTACTCTTATTGGTGTGTGGATTTTTGCTGGGCGGAAATGTGGATAAAATCATTTACGGTTTGATAGCAACTTATATTGTATCGGTTGTGGTGGATAAGGTTATGTATGGTCTGGATGCCGGAAAGGTAACCCTCATTGTGACGGAAAAAGGATATGACGTGGCAGAAAAAATTCACGAGCTTACAGAACGAGGGGCTACATTGCTAAAGGCTGTCGGCAGTCACACCAAAACAGAAAAGCAAGTGGTAATGTGCGCCTGCAGCTACAAACAGATGCATATGGTTCAGAGGGCAGTAAAAGAGGTAGATAGTAGTGCGTTTCTAGTGATGATGGAAGCAAATCAGGTACGCGGCGAAGGATTTAGGCCCCACGAATAATAATTTACATTGCGACTTTTGAACGGTAGTTGTATAATGTCATTAATATGAAAAGTTATTAGATGTAGGAGGCATAGTAATGTGGACTAGAGCATTATTGAAACAGAATGCCAAAACGGCGTTTAAAAGAAATTATTGGATGTGTGTGGCTGTCAGTTTTGTCAGCTTAGTATTAATGGGCGGTTTTAGTTTTGGGAGCAGCAATACGGTAACCGTAGCGGAAGAAAATCAAAACTTTGATTATAGTATGGAATCCTTAATGGAATTTCTGAATCAGGTACCTCCATATTTTTGGACTGTTTTCTGGGCGGCAATTGTGGTAGGTCTTGTTGTGGGAATCTGCGTTTCCATTTTATTTACGAATCTTGTACAAGTGGGATGTAATCGCTATTTCTTGGAAAATAGAGAACATAAGACAGGTATGGGTCAGTTGTTTTATAGTTTCCAAGGCGGTAGATATGGAGCTACTGTATGGGTAATGTTTTTGAGAACCTTATACATTTTCGGATGGAGCCTTTTATTCCTTATTCCTGGAATTGTGAAATCCTATTCCTATATGTTGGTGCCGTATATCATGGCTGAAAACCCGACTTTGGACCACAAACGCGTATTTCAGCTTAGCAGGGAAATGATGGATGGGCATAAGATGGAAGCGTTTGTGTTGCAATGGTCATTCTTTGGCTGGATTTTGCTATCTGTATTCACATCAGGTATTTTAAATATCTTATATGTAAATCCGTATATGCAGGCTACATATGCGGAGTTCTATTCAGCAGTTAAGGCAGAGGCTCGAATGAAAGGGATGCTGCAGGCAGGCGAACTTCCGACCATGTTGGTGCCGGAGGAATAAGCATGCGAGAAGAATTGTTTAAAATGGAGCGAAAAGGTCTGGTATCGGAAGGACAGCAGGTAAATATAACAGAAAGAGTGAATGGAAGCTTGTATAGTTATCTGGTTGAGCCATCGGTTGCAATGTCCGGAATATACCGTAGTAATCAGAGGATTAAATCTGACACAGGTATTATCAATGAAATTCGCGAGACGGAGAGAGGGTTTTATCTGGTGGTAGGATTTGATGAGTAAACTTTTATAGACATAAAAAGAACGGACTGTGCAGTTGAATTTTGCACAGTCCTTTGTTAATTAAAGCTTGATATTCTTGAATAAATCTCCAAGGCTTGTTCCAATATTTTCTGCTTTTGGAATCACAACCTTTTCTACAACTTCTTCTTCCTTCTTTTCAATCAGAGCTTTCATACTCAAACTGATCTTTCCATCCTTCACGCCGATTACTTTTACATCTACGCTTTGTCCCACTTCCAATACATCAGCAGGTGTTTTGATACGTTTGTCAGAAATCTGAGAAACGTGAACCAATCCGGAAAGTCCATTTCCTAAGTCGATAAATGCGCCATAGTTTTGTAAACTTTCTACAGTACCTGTCATCACACTACCAACCTCCACACTTGCAATTAACGCTTCTTTTGCAGCTTTTTCTTTTGCCTTTAATAAACCGCGTGCAGATAAGATTAAACGGTTATCTGCCTGATTTGCTTCAATAACCTGAACTTCGATTTCTTTAGTTAAGAAATCTTCTAGATTCTCTACGTAAGATAATGATAATTGCGATGCTGGGATAAATCCGCGGATTCCTTCAACCATAGCAATTACGCCGCCATTTACAACACCTTCTATTTTAACAGTGAGAACTGTCTTGTTTTCCAGATAGTCGGCTACCATGTTCCATGGGTTAGCGTCATCGAAATGTTCTTCCAAATCAGCCATTGTTTCGTTTTGTAATAATTCTTCACTCATGTTTTATACCTCGTAACTTTCTTAAGATGAAAACATTATATCATATTTTTTAAAATAGAAAATAGAAATATATGAAAATATTTGACAAACTGACTGAAAAATGGCAACCTATAAATATGAAAAGAGTGAGGTAACACTATGGAAAAAATAAAAAAGAGAAAAGTTTATGTAGTTGGGCACAAGAATCCGGATACAGATTCCATCTGTTCTGCAATTGCATATGCGGCATTAAAACAACAGATTGCAGCGGACGATGAGAATAACTATTTCCCGATGCGTGCCGGTATGCTCAATGAAGAGACCCAGTATGTTCTTAAACGTTTTGGAGTAGAAGAACCGAAAATCCTGGCAAATGTACATTTGCGCGTGCAGGACGTGGATGTCAATCGTATGTCGGGGATTAGTAGCCACACATCTATCAAGGATGCATGGGCGATGATGAAAGAAAGAAATGTTTATACGCTGGCAGTAACGAATGAGGAAAAACTAGAGGGTGTGATTACAACTAGTGATATTGCCACATCTTACATGGATGTGTATGACAGTCGTATTTTAGCAGAAGCTAGAACACAGTATCAAAATATTGCGAATACTTTGGATGGTGAAGTAATCAGTGGAAATCCACATGCATATTTCATCAAAGGGAAAGTAACTGTAGCCGCTTCCAGTCCGGAGATGATGGAAACTTACATAGAAAAGGATGACTTAGTTGTTTTGGGGAACCGCTATGAATCTCAACTCTGCGCGGTGGAATTAGACGCTAGTTGTCTCGTAATATGTCAGGGGGCACAGGTTTCTAAAACCATTTTAAAACTTGCACAGGAGAGGGATATTGTAATTATCACAACTCCACATGATACCTTTACGGTATCCAGATTAATTAATCAGAGTATTCCTGTAAGGCACTTTATGGAGAAGGATGGCCTTACTATATTTAATACCACAGATTACGTGGAAAATATTAAGGATGTTATGGCAAAGAAACGTGCACGTGACTTTGCGGTTATTGATAAAGAAGGAAAATTCTATGGTTTCATATCAAGCCGTCGTTTGATGGATGCTCGTAACAGACGTGTGATTATGGTTGACCATAACGAAAAGACACAAGCGGTAGATGGAATTGAAGAAGCAGAAATTCTGGAGATTATCGACCATCATAGATTGGGTAGCCTTGAAACAGTAGGCCCAGTTTATTTTAGAAACCAACCGGTAGGATGTACGGCAACGATTATTTATGATATGTATAAGGAAAATGGAGTTGTGCCGGATAAGACAATTGCAAGCCTTCTTTGCTCGGCGATTATATCCGATACCTTGTTGTTCCGTTCACCAACATGTACATGGCTTGACCGTGCGGCAGGAGAAGAGCTTTCTAAAATTGCAGAACTTGATATGGAAGAACTGGCACAGAATATGTTCCAAGCAGGAAGCAACTTAAAAGGAAAGACTGCAGAAGAAATCTGTTTCCAGGACTTTAAGGATTTTACAGTCAGCGACGTGAAATTCGGGGTAGGTCAAGTGAATTCCATGAATGCGGAGGAGTTGCAGGAGATTAAAGAATCCGTTCTTCCATATCTGGAACAGGTGGCTAATTCAGAAAGACTTGATATGGTATTTTTCATGCTGACAAATATTGTAGATGAAGTGACAGAGCTGCTATGTTACGGAAAAGGAGCAAAGGAACAGGTGTTAGAAGCATTTGACCTTCCGGCTGATACAGAGGATATTTTATTGGAAGGTGTTGTTTCTCGTAAGAAACAGTTGATTCCGACATTTGTGATATCATTGCAACAATAGGAGGACTTATGGCAAAACAAATTTGGAAACCGGGAAACATGGTTTATCCGCTTCCGGCAGTCATGGTAAGTGTTGGAACCGAAAGTGGAGAAACGAATATTATTACCATTGCATGGACAGGAACCATTTGTACGAATCCTGCCATGTTATATATTTCTGTAAGACCGGAGAGACATTCTTATCAGATGATTAAGGAATCTGGAGAGTTTGTTGTGAATTTAACAACAGAGGCACTTGTTAAAGCAACGGACTTCTGTGGCGTTCGTTCGGGAAAAGATGTGGATAAGTGGAAGGAAACGGGGCTTACCCGTGGAAAAGCTAACGCTTTATCATATGCCCCGATTATTGAGGAATGTCCGGTTAATATTGAGTGTAAAGTGACAGAAATCAAAGAGCTTGGCAGTCATGATATGTTTATCGCAGAGGTTGTTTCAGTACAGGTGAGTGAAGAGTACTTGAATGAGACAGGCAAGTTCTGTCTGAATGACACAGGGCTGATGGCCTATTCTCATGGGACATATATGACGCTGGGGGAAGAATTGGGGACCTTTGGATACAGTGTAAAGAAAAAGAAATAGT
>JAZOMR010000139.1:0-3670 GCA_045654105.1 Faecalimonas sp.
TTATCTATGACA
The DNA here is from genome assembly GCA_045654105.1 of Faecalimonas sp. Classification (GTDB taxonomy): domain Bacteria; phylum Bacillota; class Clostridia; order Lachnospirales; family Lachnospiraceae; genus Faecalimonas. The sequence goes on from JAZOMR010000139.1 coordinate 13, forward strand.
GATACGAGAAAAATTGGTGTGCCTGGTGTGATCCGTCAATCCGGTCACACTGACGGAACTCCGGGTTGCTCATTAATAGGACCAAAAGGGACGATTGAACTTGAAAAAGGGGTAATCGTTGCAAAACGCCATATACATATGACTCCGCTGGAAGCAAGTCGTGCACGTGTACGGGATAACGATGAAGTCTTTGTTATCACGGAAAGTTACGAACGTGGACTGATTTTTGCAGACGTGGTTGTTCGTGTGAGTCCATCCTTTAAGCTTGCAATGCATGTAGACACTGACGAAGCAAATGCATTTGCAAGTGATGTAGCACCAACCGGTGCAATACTGAAGCTGTTTGATGGACAGACCTACAGCCTACAGCAATGGGCTGATGAGATTCAATCAGGAATCAATCGATAATTAATAGGAGGAATGAATTATGAGCAAAATTGAAGAAGTAAGAAAAGCCATGGTAGATGCCATGAAAGCTAAAGACAAAGATACAAAAGATGCACTTTCAGCATTGTTAACAGCATTAAAAAACAAAGCAATTGATAAGAGAACTGATTTGACTGAGGAAGAAGAAACTCAGGTTATCATGAAAGAAATTAAGCAAACGAAGGAATCCTTAGAGATGACACCTGCAGACCGCACGGAGTTGATTGAAGAATTCAAAAAACGTATTGCTGTGTTAGAACAGTTTGCTCCAAAGATGATGGATGCCGACGAAATCAAAGCTATCATCTCCGGTGTACTTGCCGAACTTGGCATTGATACTCCGACAGCAAAAGACAAAGGTCGTATTATGAAAGAACTTATGCCAAAAGTAAAAGGAAAAGCTGATGGTAAATTGGTAAACGAAATCGTAGGTTCTATCATGTCATAGTTGATACAAGCAATAAAAAGGAAGATGTAGTGTTTGCTGCATCTTTTTCTTTTGCAAGCAAGTATTCAAAAAACAAGAGTTTCTTGCATAAGAAAAAGATGTGCAACACACACATCCTCTTCCTTACTTAATCACTATGCACCGGCCCACACCCCAACATTTGTTGCAGAGCCCCTCTTTTATTGCCATTATTTATCTGTCTTCTTATCTTCTTCTTTTTTCGGTTCAACCGCAGAAATTTTCAGACCTTCTAAACTGATTTTATCCCAAACTTTATCATTCACTTTGATTTTGGTGTCTTTAGTCCATTTTTCAACGGTATCTTTGTAGAATTCATCCTTGCGTTCTTCGATGATTTCTGTCTTTTCAGCTTCTGTAGCATCTTTGTCTAATAAACTTGTAACCTGAGCTACATAGATTGCAGATTCACCTTCAATAACATCTGTAAATCCGTTAAGTTCCAATTTATCTGCTGCTTTCACTAACTTTTCATCTAATTCCGTTCTGTCAATACTGAATGCTGTTTTTGTGGCAGTTAATTTCTGCTCCTTTGCGTAGCTTTCTAAATTACCATTAGCCTTTGCACCGTCCAATAAGGCCTTCGCATCTTTTTTCAGCTTCTTAACTTCATCATCGGACAATTCACTTGTTTGACCTGTATTGCTATCTTGTTTTACTGTATCATATTTTACATAATACATAATTTTTTGATCAGCTTCACCTTCTTTTATCTCCGGTGTGTGTGATGCTTTTACAGCATCATACATCTTTTCGCTGATTGTTACTAATCTCAAATATTCTGCTGCATATTCAGCAGATACCTTTTCTTTTACTTCGTCTTTGTTTGCTTTTGCAAATGCTTTTGCTGCTTCTTCAATCTTAGCAGTCTCATCCTCTGTTAGAGCTACTTTGTAATCTGCCGCATGGGCATCCAGAACGTATAACTGTTGAAGAGATTTCAAGGTATCTTCTTTCATACTTTCTTCGTATGTCTTACCTTCTTCTACTTCCATATCCCATTCCATGGCATATCCGTATGACTGGTACATCTCCATTTGTTGTTCCATCATAGATTGTTGGTATCTTACGAAAAAGTTTGCCATGCCAAGCTCAACTTTCTTATCACCAACTGTCATAACGATTTCTTTGTTATCGATTGGTTTTTGTTTTTGACAACCTGTCAATGCTGATATAGAAAGCGCTGCTACTGCAACGAGTGCTACTATCTTTTTTAATGATTTCATGAATAAATCCTCCTTCGTGCTTCTAACACAGTATTATAACTCTTTTTTCCTAATCAAGCAACGTTTTTATGCTATTTAACACATTTTTCACAAGCTCTAAAACATCTTCATCCTTTTCCTTTTTGTTTTTAGCGAGCTTTTTATAGGTAAAATACGGATTCGTATCCACAGTAAACTTTAAATTCCCCTTATACGTCTCAATCATAGGAGCAATTTTCTCAACCTTCACCTTTGCCTTCTCATACATAATAAATTTAATGACATCACCCTTCTGCTCCACACTGATAACATATGCCTGATGTGCCAATGCTTTCAAGAGTGCAATATGAAGAAGCTGTTGTACCTTCTTTGGAACGTCCCCAAAACGGTCTATCAACTCCTCTAGCATGTCATCCATTTCCTCTTCATTTTCAATAGATGCGATACGTTTGTAAATATCTAACTTTTGATATTCATTTGGGATATAAGAAGCTGGAATAAATGCATCCACATTTAAATCAACTGTGGTTGTATAAGGCTCCTCTTCCAATTCGCCCTTCAAATGCTTCACCGCTTCATTCAGCATTTTGCAATACAAATCATAACCAACTGCTTCCATATGACCATGCTGCTCTGCGCCTAAGAGATTTCCTGCCCCACGGATTTCCAAATCTCGCATGGCAATCTTAAATCCGGAACCTAAATCTGTAAATTCACGTATAGCCGCAAGTCTTTTCTCCGCCACCTCACGAAGCAATTTATCACGGCGATACATCAAAAAAGCATATGCCATACGATTGGAACGTCCAACACGTCCTCGAAGCTGATACATCTGTGACAATCCTAATTGGTCTGCATCATGAATAATCATGGTGTTTGCATTAGAAATGTCAAGTCCTGTTTCTATAATGGTAGTGGAAACAAGCACATCGATTTCACCATTGATAAAATCCAGCATGATATTTTCCAATTTGTGCTCTTTCATCTGCCCATGGGCATATGCCACTGTTGCTTCCGGAACCAGCTTTTGAATTTTAGCTGCTATTTCATCAATATCCTTAACCTTGTTATATACATAGTACACTTGTCCTTGACGGGATAATTCTCTCTGAATGGCCTCACGCACCATTTCATCATTATATTCCATGACATAGGTCTGAATCGGCATACGGTCATTTGGCGCCTCTTCCAGAACACTCATATCACGAATTCCAATCAAACTCATATGAAGAGTTCTTGGAATCGGTGTTGCCGTCAATGTCAGCACATCCACATTTTCCTTCAACTTTTTTATCTTTTCTTTATGCTGGACACCAAATCGTTGTTCTTCGTCGATAATCAAAAGTCCCAAATCTTTATACTCAATATCATCGCTGAGTACACGATGAGTTCCTATAATAATGTCGACAAGACCGCGTTTCGTATCTTCTATTGTTTTCTTCTGCTGCGCACTGGATCGAAATCTGCACATCAAATCTACGCGCACCGGAAACTCCTTCATACGTTGCACGAAGGTATTATAATGTTGCTGTGCAAGCACCGTTGTAGGCACTAGATAAAC
>JAZOMR010000140.1:0-25211 GCA_045654105.1 Faecalimonas sp.
GCAACGCACGGAAAAAGAGAGTGAGAGGTGTTATTGCATTACAAGTTTTCTAGTGATACAATAGCACTTTTTTTGTTCGTATACGAAAAAAATACATACCAATAACCAAGGAGTTTTGTTATGAATATTGTATTAACAGCCATCAACGCAAAGTACATACATTCCAACCTGGCAGTATATAGCCTGCGTGCCTATGCAGCTGCCCATAAAAATGAGATATCCATTGCGGAGTACACGATTAATCAGCAGATGGATGATATTTTGATGGATTTGTATAAGAAGAAACCGGATGTTCTGTGCTTCTCCTGTTATATTTGGAACATCAGCTATGTGGAACAATTGATTCATGAAATCAAGAAGCTTTTTCCAAAACTTCCAATCTGGGTTGGTGGTCCGGAGGTGAGCTATGATGCGAAGGATGTGCTGGAGAGACTTCCTGAAGTGACCGGAGTGATGATGGGAGAAGGGGAAGCCACCTTTTTGGAACTGATGGAATATTATCATCAGCCAAGCGCTGCTTCCTCAGAGAGACGTTTCCAAGAATACAAGCAACTTTCCGAGATTAAAGGAATCTCTTATCGCAAAGACACGGGTGAAATTGTGCAAAATGAATGGAGAAAAACCATTGATTTAAGCACCGTTCCTTTCATATATAATGATATGGAGGATTTTAAAAATAAAATTATTTATTACGAAAGCAGTAGAGGCTGTCCGTTTTCATGTAGCTACTGCCTGTCGTCGGTGGATAAATGCTTACGATTTCGTGATTTGGAGTTGGTTAAGAAGGAATTGCAGTTTTTTATTGACCAAGAAGTGCCGCAAGTGAAATTTGTTGACCGTACATTTAACTGTAATCATAAGCGTACAGTGGAAATATGGAACTACCTCATAGAACATGACAAAGGCGTGACAAATTTCCATTTTGAAGTGGCGGCAGATTTATTGAATGAAGAAGAGCTTGAATCTATCGAGCAAATGCGTCCAGGGCTGATTCAACTGGAAATCGGTGTACAGTCAACCAATGAGACGACCATAAAAGAGATTAGAAGAACCATGAAGTTTACTGAGGTTGAGCGCATTGTGAAGCGTATCAATCAGACACAAAATGTACATCAGCATCTGGATCTGATTGCGGGGCTACCGTATGAAGACCTAAATAGTTTTAAAAAGTCCTTTGATGATGTTTATAGCCTCTATCCAGAACAGCTGCAACTGGGATTTTTAAAGGTGCTGAAGGGCTCCTATATGGAGGAACAAAAAGAACAATATGGTCTTGCGTATAAGAGCAAAGCACCGTACGAGGTACTTTATACCAATTGGTTGTCGTATGAAGATGTGTTACAATTGAAAATGGTAGAAGAGATGGTGGAAGTGTACTATAACAGTGGGCAGTTCACGTATACATTGCGTCGTTTGGAAACGTATTTCACATCTCCATTTGAATTATATGAGAGTCTGCGGAAATATTATGAAAAACGGGGTCTGCATTTGGTGAGCCATTCCAGAATCTCCCGCTACGAAATTTTACTGGACTTTATTACACAGCTTCAAACAGGGGAAGAAGATTTATACAGGGAACTTCTGACTTTGGATTTGTATCTCAGAGAGCATGTAAAGAACAGACCGGCGTTTGCAGGTGATTACACGGTTTCCAAAGAAATGAAGCGACAATTTCCGAAAAACGTGCATTTGGAGCAGTTTCAGCATGATGTAATGGGAAATTGCGAGAAAAATGAGCAGATTCTCCTATTTGATTATGAAAATAGAAGCAAATTAACCCATCAGGCTTCTTGCAAAAAAGTCCAGAACGGTTTACAATAAAAAGAGTACATTTTTTTAAAGAAGGTGAAAGTATGTTTAACAATAAAAGAAATAGAGTTTTTGCAACAGTTATAATCATTGTACTTATTTTGGCGATGATTGTACCAACAGTTGCAAGTATGTTTGTGTAATTACATAATGGAGGAGTAAATATGAGTAGGCGATTGAGAAGACGAGCGAAAAAAAGAGCCCAGAAAAAAGCATTACTTCTTTGTGGAATTGCATTGGTTGTTGTTTTAGCTGTATTTCTTATCGGATACTTTTCAGTGAAGAGTTCAGTTAATAAGGTGGCAAAAGATACTATCTGGGATTACATTTCCATTGACGGTATCGATGTGTCTGGCATGAAGGCAGATGAAGCAAAGAAAGCGCTTACACAAAAGCTAAAAGAGTATCAGAAGCAAGAGGTTACTTTGATTGCAGATGGAACAAAAGCTGTAGTCACCTTAAAAGAACTTGGCTTTGATATGAAAGATATTGATAAGTTAATTGAAGAAGCTGTAAATTATGGAAAAGAAGGCTCTGTGTGGAGTCGTCGCCAGAAAATGAAGGCTTTGGAAAACGACCCTAAAGATTTCGAAGTGACCTTTACTGTGGACGAGAAGGTTGCCGGGACCACTATTACAAAGAAGATTCCACATTTGGATAATGAAGCCCAAAATGCAACAATCAAACGTGAAGATGGTGTGTTTACAGTTACAGAGGGTAAGTCGGGAAAGAAGATTGACATAAAAGCATCAACACAGGTGATTGCAGATTATTTTGCGAAGGATTGGGTACCACAAGCGAAAGATACCATTCAACTTGTAACTGTTGTGGATGAACCTGACATCAAAGCGGAAGATTTGAAAAAGATTAAGGATGAGCTTGGAACATTCAGTACAACATTTACAAGTGGAAGTAATCGTGGAAAGAACATAAAACACGCAGCCTCTCTTATTAACGGTACTGTTTTAATGCCGGGAGAAGTGTTGTCTGCAAGTGATGCAATGGGTTCCCGTACAAAAGAAAATGGATATTTGGAGGCAGGCTCTTATTTGGACGGTCAGACCGTGCAAAGTTATGGAGGCGGCGTGTGTCAAGTATCTACTACCTTATACAACGCTGTGATTTTAGCAGAGTTGGAGATTACAGAGCGTTGGGCGCATTCCATGAGTGTGGATTATGTAAAACCATCTATGGATGCGGCGATTTCTGAAGGATACAAGGATTTAAAAATTAAAAATAATACAGACGCACCGGTTTATATTGAAGGATATACAACTGGTGGCAAACTTACATTTACGGTTTATGGTGAAAATAGCCAAGAAGAAGGAAGAAAGGTTTCTTATGTCAGTGAAGTGACAAGCAGAACGGAAGCTAAGAAGAAATTTGTGGCTTCAGGTGATGCAGTTGGTACATTAAAGAAATCTGTTTCCGGACATGATGCGATTAAGGCGAAATTGTGGAAGGTGGTTACCGTAAATGGTTCCGAAGTAAGCCGTGAGGCAGTTAACAGTAGTAATTATCAATCCTCAAAGGCCACTTGGACAGTTGGGGTAGGAACGGATAATGCAGAGGCGAAGAAAGTTTTGACTGATGCGATTGCAACGCAGGATGAAGCAAAAATCAAAGCGGCGATTGCACAGGCGAAGGATATCATAGCCAAAGCGTCACAGCCGACCACAAATCCATCGGTTACACCTGCGCCTGGAACAACACCAAATCCAGCGCCAACACCTGAGCCGACACCGACTCCGGGGGCAGGCGACGGTGACGCATAAAATCAGGAACCGGAACACAACTATAGATAGAGGAAATTTATGAAAATAGGGAAAGTATCGCAAACCATTTTAAAACGTTCCATGTTAAAACCCCTAAAGTTTACACGGGAAGAGGCGTTGTTAACTCCAGCCGTTGAGGAAATGTGTTATGGAGTCACGTGCAAGGATGACGAAGAGATTCTCTGCGCGAGCACTGTGCTTTATGGAGATGAGAAAGATTTGGCCGTATTCGCCCTTGCAAGGGTGTTAAACGACCTTGCGACCAGAGGCGCAAACATGGTGGGTGCAGACATTCACATCATGTTACCGCCACATGCTTATGAAAGCAGACTCAAGGCCATGATGGAGCATGCAGAGCATGCAGGGAGCACACACGGATTTCAGATATTAAGTGCAAAGGCGGAAATATGTCCGGCTATTCAAAAAGCCATAGTGTATGTGAATGGCGTTGGTATTATGAAAAAGGGAGAACTGCTCCAGAGTTCTATGGGTAAACCGGAACAGGATATTGTTCTTTTGAAATGGATAGGTTTAGAGGGAATCTTCCGTGCCATGCGCGAAAAGGAAGGCGAATTACAAGAACGATTTGTGCATACCTTTTTGAATCAAATCAAACAAATGGAATCGCAAATCTTCTCCGGCAAAGAGATAGAGATTGCCAAACAGCATGGAGTGGCAGCTATGCATCAGATTGCAGAAGGTGGCATTTTGGCGGCTCTTTGGGAGATGGCAGAAGCTTCGGAAGTGGGCTTGGAGGTGGCATTAAAAGAGATGTCCATCCGACAGGAGACGGTGGAGATTTGTGAATTTTGCCATTTAAATCCATACCAGTTAACTTCGACGGGAAGTGTGCTTATTTTCACAGAACGTGGCGAGGAACTGGTACAGAGGTATGAGGAGGTAGGAATCAAGGCTTCCCTTCTTGGAAAGACTACTGCAAATGCAGAACGGGTGATATTAAGTGGCGAGGAAAAAAGGTTCTTAGACAAACCGGCAGCCGATGAACTGCTCAAACTTTATACAGTTTGAGCAATGCTCCGCACGGATGCGCACTCCGACGAAGTCGTAGATGTCGCAAGCGACCGTCGGAGGCGCAAGAGTCTGTCAAGACAGACACTATATAAAATGAGTAGGAGATTTTTATATGAGAAAGCAGATTTTAAAATACATTGAAAAGAAAAGCAAAGTAGATTTAGGCGAGCTTGCTGTTTTACTTGACACAGATGAAGTTACGATTGCAAATGAAATTGCCGATATGGAAAAGGAAAAAATTATTTGCGGTTATCACACATTGATTGACTGGGAAAAGGCAGGCGAAGACAAGGTAACAGCCCTCATTGAGGTGCGTGTGACGCCACAGAGAAATCAAGGGTTTGACAGAATTGCTGAACGCATTTACAACTATCCGGAAGTTACTTCAGTATATTTGATTTCCGGTTCTTATGATTTGCTCGTAACATTAGAAAGCAAGACATTGATGGAAGTATCGTTGTTTGTTTCTGAAAAACTTTCTCCAATCGAGTCAGTAATCAGTACAGCAACACACTTCATCTTAAAAAAATACAAAGACCACGGAACAATTTTAGTGAAGAAGTCTGAATCAGAAAGGATGCCGGTGACATTATAATGAGAAATCCATTATCAAAGAAGGTAGTAGAGATTCAACCATCAGGTATCCGTAAGTTTTTTGACATTGTAAGCGAGATGCCGGATGCAATTTCTCTTGGTGTGGGTGAGCCTGATTTCGATACACCATGGCGTATCCGCGAAGAAGGTATTTACTCACTGGAAAAGGGGAAGACATTCTATACCTCTAATTCAGGTTTGAAAGAATTAAAAATAGAGATTTGCAAATACTTAGACAGAAAGGTGAACGTACAGTACAACTTCCAAAATGAAGTAATTGTAACTGTAGGTGGTAGTGAAGGAATTGACATTGCCCTTCGTGCAATGCTGGACCCAGGCGATGAAGTTCTGATTCCGCAACCATGTTACGTTTCCTATCTTCCATGTACCATTTTGGCAGACGGTGTGCCGGTTACCATTCCATTGCAGGAGAAGAATGAGTTCAAGTTAACTGCAGAGGAACTAGAAGCAGCCATCACGCCAAAGACAAAGGTGCTGATTATGCCATTTCCGAACAACCCGACAGGTTCCATTATGACAAAAGAGGATTTGGAACCAATTGTAGAGGTTGTGAAAAAATATGATTTATTCGTTATCTCAGACGAGATTTATTCGGAATTAAGCTATAAGGGTGAACATGTTTCTATAGCAAGCTTTGAGGGCATGAAGGAAAGAACCATTTTAATCAATGGTTTCTCCAAAGGCTTTGCCATGACTGGCTGGAGACTTGGATACGCGTGCGGTCCAAAAGAGATTATTGAGCAGATGGTGAAAATTCATCAGTTTGCAATCATGTGTGCTCCGACAAACAGTCAGTATGCGGCGGTAGAAGCCCTTCGCAATTGCGACGCCGAAGTAGAGGAGATGCGTGAAGCATACAATCAAAGAAGACGTTTCCTCATGCACGAGTTTCAGAGAATGGGACTGCAATGCTTTGAACCGTTTGGTGCCTTCTATGTATTCCCAAGTATTCAGGAGTTCGGCATGACTGCGGAAGAGTTTGCAATGCGTTTCTTAGAAGAAGAAAAAGTAGCAGTTGTTCCGGGAACGGCGTTTGGAGACTGCGGAGAAGGCTTCCTTCGTATTTCTTATGCGTATTCCATTGAAGATTTGAAGGTTGCAATTGGAAGACTCGAGAACTTTATTACACGTTTGAGGAAAGAAAAATGTTAAACATTGTTTTATTTGAACCGGAAATTCCGGCGAATACCGGTAACATCGGAAGAACCTGTGTTGCGACTAACACAAGACTTCATCTGATAGAACCTCTTGGATTTCGTTTGGATGAAAAATCATTGAAACGTGCCGGTATGGATTACTGGAAGGACTTGGATGTAACTACATATATAGATTTCAATGATTTTCTGGAAAGGAATCCGGGTGCCAAAATTTACATGGCGACAACCAAGGCACCTAACGTGTATACTGATGTAGCATATGAGCCTGACTGTTATATTATGTTCGGCAAGGAAAGTGCAGGAATACCGGAGGAAATTTTGGTAAATCATAAAGAGGAAAGCATCCGTATTCCAATGGTGGGTGATATTCGTTCCTTAAACCTTGGAAACTCGGTGGCAATTGTTCTTTATGAGGCGCTCAGACAGAACAATTTTGAAAACATGACAAAAGAAGGACATTTACATCGTTTGGAGTGGTAACATGAAGAAAGTCTATAAAACTTTGGCTTTGATATCGCAGCTTGGTATTAGCATGATTGTGCCCATACTTCTCTGTACTGCTATTGGAGTGTATTTGGATGAAAAATTTTCTCTTCCATTAACCATTCCCCTGATTGTTTTAGGAATTTTGGCAGGAGGGCGTAACGTATATGTGCTAGTGCGAGATACTAGTCGGCAAATTGCAGAGGATGAGGGACAATGAAAAAAGAGAATACGTTGCTGGAATTACTTGTAGGAATAATTTTTTTGGGCGTGACGATACAACTCGGGGTCGTTATTGTTTCAAAGAATTATTTATATAACGCAATTGGTCTATGGAGTGGCATAGCCATTGCGTGCGTTTCGACGATTCACATGAAGCGTTCAATTGAAGATGCACTGGATTTGGGAGAGAGAGGTGCAATAAAACACATACGTATCGCATATCTCAAGCGTATGCTGATTGCAATTGTTATCATGGGAGTTGTCATTTACTTTCATTTGGGGAATCCGATTACTTTATTAATCGGGGTTTTTCCTCTGAAACTGGCGGCTTATTTGCAGCCGCTGATACACAAATTGTTTCTGCGAATACAATTGCGCAGAAGCAAATTTTAAATAAGAGAAAAGGAGGTTGAACGAGTGGCAGGAAATCCGGACTTTATGATACACAGTCTGACAAAACTCTCGTTTTTCGGGCAGGAGGTGTATCTGACTACGACACATGTCAGTATTTTTATTATCTGTGTTGTTCTAATTGTATTCGCACTGGTAGTTCGATTAAAGATGAAGGATACAATAGATAAGCCAAGTGGTTTGCAGAATGTAGCAGAATTAATAGTCGAGATGCTTGATGGCATGGTAAACAGTTCTATGGGACGGCATGCACCGAAGTATCGAAATTATATCGGTATTTTGTTTTTGTTTCTGTTATTCAGTAACATTTCCGGTTTGTTGGGACTTCGACCACCAACAGCGGATTTTGGTGTCACATTTCCATTAGGAGTGATATCCTTTGTGATTATTCAATTTGCCAATATCAAATGGAACAAACTCGGCGCATTTACGGATTTATTCAAACCATTGCCATTTTTGTTTCCGATTAATCTGATTGGAGAAATCGCAGTACCGTTTTCGTTATCGCTTCGTTTATTTGGTAACGTTTTATCGGGAACGGTTATTATGGCACTTATTTACGGATTGCTCAGCAAATTTGCGTTTTTGTGGCCGGGTGTGTTGCATGGGTATTTTGATATTTTTTCGGGAGCAATACAGACATATGTATTTTGTATGTTAACAATGGTATTTACATCTAATAAAATACCGCAAAATAAATAATAAATATTTAGGAGGATTTTAAAATGAGTAATATTACAAATGAAGGTTTAGTTTTGGCGTGTTCAGCAATTGGTGTAGGTCTTGCGATGATTGCAGGGCTTGGTCCTGGTATCGGTCAAGGTATTGCTGCCGGACAAGGTGCAGCAGCAGTAGGTAGAAATCCAGGTGCTAAGGGAGATATTATGTCTACAATGTTACTTGGACAAGCGGTTGCTGAGACAACGGGTCTTTATAGTTTGGTTATTGCTTTGATTTTGCTGTTTGCAAATCCATTATTAGGAAAACTGTAAAAAGCGGTAACGTATATTTGGCCTGGAAGGAGGTTGAGTTTTGGAACGTTTATTTACACTAGATGCACAGTTTCTGTTTGATACGATTGTGTTGGCATTAAGTATGTTGCTGTTGTTTACGGCACTGTCATATCTTTTGTTCAATCCAGTCAGAGATATGCTGGAAAAAAGAAAGCAACGGATTGTCGATGATAGAGAGGCTGCAAAACGTGAAAAAGAAGAAGCTATTTGCTATAAAGAAGAATACGAAAAGAAGCTGCAGGAAGTAGATAAAGAAGTACAGGTTATCTTAAGCGAAGCGCGCAAAAAAGCCATGAAAAATGAAAATGCGATTATTGCGGAAGCAAAGGAAGAAGCAGCCCGCATTATGGCTCGTGCAAATGCTGAGATTGAACTGGAAAAGAAACGTGCGCTGGACGATATGAAGCAGGAAATGATTGCGATCGCATCTATGATGGCACAAAAGGTTGTGTCTGCTTCAATTGATACAGAGGTACAGGAAAGTCTGATTGACGAGACGTTAAAAGAAATGGGTGAAAATACATGGCTAAGTTAGTTTCAAAGACATATGGAGATGCATTGTTTGCAATCGCTATGGAAGATGGCCGTATGGATGAGTTTTTTGAAGCAGCTATAGCCTTAGCCGAAATCTTACGTACAAATGAAGATTTCAGCAAATTAATGAATCATCCGAAGATTATGAAAGAAGACAAAGTAAAAATCGTAGAGGAAACATTTGCTGCAAGACTTCCGAAGGAGTTTATTGGGCTTATGACACTGATGGTGGAAAAGGGCCGAGCAAATGAAACGTTAGATGTGTTTGATTATTTTGTCTCTCTTGTAAAAGAAGAAAAGAAAATTGGGAAAGCCGATGTTACAACTGCTATTACCATTAGTGATGCACAGAAAAAGCAGATAGAGAAAAAACTATTGGAAACAACGAAGTATGAGTCGTTTGAAATGTGCTATCACGTGGATGAGTCGCTGATTGGCGGAATGGTGATACGCATCGGAGACCGTGTCGTTGACAGCAGTATTAAGACTAAATTATATGAGTTGTCACGAGAATTAAGAAATATAACAGTTTAGAAGGAAGGTGGATTCGTTCCATGAATTTAAGACCAGAAGAAATCAGCTCTGTCATTAAAGAACAGATTAAACGATATGCATCAGAGTTAGAAGTATCTGATGTTGGTACGGTTATTCAGGTAGCCGATGGAATTGCTCGTATCCACGGATTGGAAAATGCAATGCAGGGAGAACTTTTGGAGTTCCCCCATGAAGTATATGGTATGGTGTTGAACTTAGAAGAGGACAACGTTGGTGCGGTTCTTTTGGGAGACCAAAAGAATATCAACGAAGGCGATACTGTAAAAACAACGGGTAGAGTAGTAGAGGTTCCGGTTGGTGACTGTATGCTTGGACGTGTTGTGAATGCATTGGGACAACCAATCGATGGAAAAGGGCCTATTCAGGCAACGAAATTCAGACAGATTGAAAGAGTTGCATCCGGAGTTATCTCACGTAAATCCGTAGATACTCCGCTTCAGACAGGTATCAAAGCGATTGACTCTATGATTCCGATTGGACGTGGACAACGTGAGTTAATCATTGGTGACAGACAAACAGGTAAAACTGCTATCGCAATTGATACCATTATCAATCAAAAAGGACAAGGTGTAAAATGTATTTACGTTGCAATTGGCCAGAAGGCTTCTACGGTTGCTAATATTGTAAAGACCTTAGAACAGTTTGGTGCTATGGATTATACAACCGTTGTTGTATCTACAGCCAGTGAACTTGCACCACTTCAATATATTGCTCCATATTCCGGATGTGCAATCGGTGAGGAATGGATGGAGAACGGAGAAGACGTACTTGTTGTATATGATGATTTATCAAAACATGCGACAGCTTATCGTACACTATCTTTACTTCTTAGAAGACCACCAGGACGTGAGGCGTACCCAGGTGATGTTTTCTACTTGCATTCCAGATTGTTGGAAAGAGCAGCAAGACTTTCGGATGCATTGGGCGGCGGTTCTCTTACTGCGTTACCAATTATCGAAACGCAGGCAGGGGATGTATCGGCATACATCCCTACGAACGTAATCTCCATTACAGACGGACAGATTTACTTGGAAACAGAAATGTTTAACGCTGGTTTCAGACCGGCCATAAATCCTGGTATCTCCGTATCCCGTGTTGGTGGTTCCGCTCAGATTAAGGCGATGAAGAAAATCGCAGGGCCAATTCGTATTGAGCTTGCTCAGTATCGTGAGCTGGCATCCTTTGCACAGTTCGGTTCGGAACTTGATAAAGATACAGCAGAGCGTTTGGCACAGGGTGAACGTATTAAGGAAATGTTAAAGCAACCGCAATACAAACCAATGCCGGTTGAATATCAGATTATTATTATCTACGCAGCAACAAGAAAGCATTTGCTTGATATCGCGGTAGAAGATATTCTGCGCTTTGAAAAAGGATTGTTTGACTTTATTCAAACAAAATATCCTGAAATTCCGGAATCTATCAAGACTGAAAAGGTCATTACAGAAGAAACGGAAAGCTTGTTAATCAAAGCAATCGAAGAATTCAAAGCAGAATTCTAGGAGGCACTATCATGGCAACAATGAGAGAAATTAAAAGACGCCGCGGAAGTATTCAAAGTACGCAGCAGATTACGAAGGCCATGAAACTTGTTTCCACTGTAAAACTACAAAAGGCACGAGGACGTGCGGAAAATTCAAAGGCATATTTCGAGTATATGTACAAGACAGTCACATCCATGCTTGCAAAGGCTGGAGATGTGGACCATCCATATTTAAAGGGTGGAAATTCTGACAATATCGGAATTGTAGTTATCACCTCCAATCGAGGTCTTGCGGGTGGTTACAATGCCAACATCGCGAGGATGATTGTTGGAAGTGAGCTTCCGAAGGAAAAGGTGCGCCTGTATACAGTTGGTAGAAAAGGTGCAGACGGTTTGGCCAGAAAAGGATACACAATCGCAGCCGACTATTCCGATGTCATTGATGAACCGACTTTTGCAGATGCCAAGGAAATGGGCAAACAATTGCTTACGGATTTTGCAAATGGTGAAATCGGGGAAATCTATGTGGCATATACCGAATTTAAAAACACAGTGAGTCATATTCCAAAGCTCATGAAGTTACTACCGGTGAATCCTGAAGATTTGCAGGCAGAGCAAGATGGACAGGATGAGCTTGCGCTTATGAATTTTGAACCGAATGAGGAGGAAGCAATCTCGCTATTGATTCCGAAATACTTGACCAGCATTTTGTATGGTGCTTTTGTAGAGGCAGTTGCAAGTGAAAATGGTGCGCGTATGCAGGCGATGGATGCTGCAACAAATAATGCGGAAGAAATCATTAATGATTTGGAATTGAAATACAATAGAGCCCGTCAGGGAGCTATCACACAGGAATTAACAGAAATTATAGCCGGTGCGGAAGCAATCGGATAAGAGGAGTGAAAAAATGGCAGAAAAAAATATAGGAAAAATCACTCAAGTTATCGGTGCGGTTTTGGACGTGAAATACGCCGAAGGAAAACTTCCGGAAATTAATGAAGCGATTGAAGTTACCAGAAAAGACGGTAGCAGACTCGTGGTGGAAGTAGCACAGCATTTGGGTGATGATATCGTAAGATGTATCGCCATGGGACCTACAGACGGTTTGGTACGTGGTATGGATGCAGTTGCCACAGGTGCAGCGATTTCCGTGCCGGTAGGTGAAAATACATTGGGACGTATTTTCAATGTACTTGGTGAGCCAATCGACGAAAAGCCAGCCCCAACAGATGTAGAATATGAGCCGATTCATAAGAAGGCTCCTGCATTTGAAGAACAATCAACAGAAGCCGAACTTTTGGAGACAGGTATCAAAGTAATCGACTTACTTTGTCCATACCAAAAGGGTGGTAAAATCGGGTTGTTCGGTGGTGCCGGTGTAGGAAAAACGGTATTAATTCAGGAATTGATTACAAATATCGCAACAGAGCACGGTGGATATTCTGTATTTACCGGTGTAGGCGAAAGAACAAGAGAAGGAAACGACCTTTACTACGAAATGCAAGAATCAGGCGTTATCAATAAAACAGCCATGGTATTCGGTCAAATGAATGAACCACCTGGAGCTCGTATGAGAGTTGGTCTTACCGGACTTACAATGGCAGAATATTTCCGTGATAAAGGTGGAAAAGACGTACTTTTATTCATCGATAATATCTTCCGTTTTACACAGGCAGGTTCTGAGGTGTCCGCGCTTCTTGGACGTATGCCTTCAGCCGTAGGTTACCAGCCTACCTTACAGACAGAAATGGGTGCCCTTCAAGAACGTATCACATCTACAAAGAACGGTTCAATCACATCCGTTCAGGCTGTATACGTGCCGGCCGATGACTTAACTGACCCGGCTCCGGCAACTACATTTGCCCATTTGGATGCGAAGGTCGTGCTTTCACGTGCGATTACAGAACTTGGTATCTACCCGGCGGTAGACCCATTGGATTCTTCTTCCCGTATGTTAGACCCTAACATCGTAGGTGAAGAACACTACAATGTAGCGCGTGGTGTACAGGAAGTATTACAGAAATACAAAGAATTACAAGATATTATTGCAATGCTTGGTATGGACGAGCTTTCAGAAGAAGATAAGCTGACCGTTTCTCGTGCAAGAAAGATTCAGAGATTCTTATCTCAACCTTTCTTCGTAGCAACACAGTTTACAGGCTTTGAAGGTCGATATGTACCAATTAACGAAACCATTCAAGGCTTCAAAGAAATCTTAGAAGGAAAACACGATGATATTCCGGAAGGACATTTCCTCAATGCCGGAAATATTGATGATGTACTTGCCCGTGTGAAATAGAGGTGGCGAGTATGGC
Source organism: Faecalimonas sp. (assembly GCA_045654105.1). Taxonomy (GTDB): domain Bacteria; phylum Bacillota; class Clostridia; order Lachnospirales; family Lachnospiraceae; genus Faecalimonas. Next base: position 13,405 of record JAZOMR010000140.1, read on the forward strand.
AGAGATGTTTGAATTAAAGATAATTGAACCGGATGGAATGTTCTATGAAGGACATGCTTCCTTTTTAGAATTTGCTTCGGTTATGGGAGAGATGGGTGTGTATGCAAATCACATTCCACTCACCACTATCCTTGCTCCGGGAGTTGTGAAGATTCACAGTGACGGGCAGGTGAAAAAGGCTGCTGTTATGGGTGGTTTTATTGAAATTCAAAAAGATAGAATCACGGTGATGGCGGAAAATGCGGAATGGCCGGAGGAAATTGACGTAGAACGTGCCAAGGCTGCAAAGAAACGTGCGGAAGAACGTTTGCAGAAAAAAGAAATGGGTCTTGATATGGCACGAGCAGAAGCTGCGCTCAAAAGGGCCATGGCTCGAATTAGTGCAGCGAGATAAATATTATAAAATTATTGATAAAAATCACTGTTTTCCAAAGAACAGTGATTTTTTGGTGGAATGGGTATAAAGGTGCAGCCGCACTCACAAATCATCCTCATCCGCATATCCTATATTATAATGTATTAAGATAGGATGTGTATTTCATGGATTATCGATTACCATATTACATGGCGTATCCTATGCCATTGCAATATGACGATGAGAGAATCGAACGACGTGATTATGAGTATATGAAAAGTATGTACCCAATGGCAGTTAAAAAAATTCTGCCATATGTGGAGGAAGAATGCGACCGAATGGCATATGACGGCAGCATGATTTATGATGAGTATCCGGATCAATTGCAAATTCGTTTGATGTGCAACCGCATTTATGATAAAGTAAAGAAGACGAAACCATATGATGATGAAGAGATGGAGATGCAAGCTTCCAGAAATGAAGATTGGTTAAGAGATTTGGTACAGATTATGCTCTTTCAGGAGCTGTTCCAAAGAAGGAATCGTCATAGGAGAAATAGAAGAAGGTTTTACTAGATAGAAAGGCAATTACGTATGAAGAATATCATTTTAATCGGCATGCCAGCGGTTGGGAAAAGTACAGTTGGAGTTGTTGTTGCAAAACGAATCGGCTTTGAATTTATTGATGCTGATTTGTTGATTCAAAAACAGGAAAAACGTCTTTTGAAGGAAATTATTGCAGAAGAAGGAAATGAACGCTTCCTTGAAATTGAAAATCAGGTGAATCGCGACTTGCAAGCAGAGAACGCAGTGATATCACCGGGAGGCAGCGTGGTTTACTGTGAAGAAGCCATGCAGCATTTTAAAGAGATAGGCACTGTTATTTATCTCCATGCAACATATGAGGCTATATATAAAAGAATTACAAATGCTAAGAACCGTGGTGTTGTGCTAAAGGAAGGTCAGACATTAAAGGACCTGTATGATGAACGGGTAAAGTTGTTTGAGAAGTATGCGGATTATACGGTTTCGGAGGAAGGTTTGGATTTGGAAGAAACCATCGATATGGTATTGGAGCTACTCGAAAAAATAGGAGGTTAACAAACCTCCTATTTTATGTTATAATGTCTATTAGGACATTATAACAGTGCCGTTTTGCGTCTGGACGAAGGACAGACAAATACAAATGCAAATCGTGCACATCCTGCGGAGCATAGCGTGTGCGAAGCACAAGCTATAATGAATTTTGGAGTATGAATATAAACCGTAACAGAGGTGTAAAATGGAACAATATATAATTAAGGGTGGCACACCGCTTGTCGGAGAAGTGGAAATTGGAGGTGCCAAAAATGCAGCGCTTGCTATATTAGCAGCAGCTGTTATGACGGATGAAACTGTTACAATAGACAATCTACCGGATGTCAATGACATTAATGTGCTTTTAGAGGCGATTAGTGGCATCGGAGCAAGTGTGCAACGTGTTGACCGACATACTGTCCGCATTAACGGGTCTTGCATCGGTGATTTAAGTATTGAATATGACTATATTAAAAAAATCAGAGCATCTTACTATCTGTTAGGTGCTTTGCTTGGAAAATATCATAAAGCGGAAGTGGCTCTTCCTGGAGGATGCAATATCGGAAGCAGACCAATCGACCAACATCTCAAGGGATTTCGCGCACTTGGTGCAGAGATTGACATTGAACATGGAAAGATTTCTGCAGAAGCGGAAAAACTTGTTGGGAAACATATCTATTTTGACGTAGTAAGTGTGGGCGCTACCATTAACGTAATGATGGCGGCAGCTATGGCGGAAGGTCAGACAATTATGGAAAATGTTGCAAAAGAGCCACATGTGGTAGACGTTGCAAACTTCCTTAACAGTATGGGCGCCAACATCAAAGGTGCTGGTACAGATGTCATTCGAATTAAAGGTGTATCTAAACTTCACAAAACAGAATATTCAATTATCCCTGATCAGATTGAAGCTGGAACATTTATGTTTGCGGCGGCTGCAACAAGAGGTGATGTGACTGTACTGAATGTGATTCCAAAGCACTTAGAGGCTACAACTGCAAAGTTGGTTGAGATTGGCTGCGAAGTGGAAGAATTTGATGATGCGGTGCGTGTTGTTGCGAAGGGAAGATTAAAGAGTACCCATGTAAAGACATTGCCATATCCAGGTTATCCAACGGATATGCAACCGCAAATCGGTGTAACATTAGCGTTGTGTGAAGGCACCAGTGTTATTACAGAAAGTATTTTTGAGAACCGATTTAAATATTTGGATGAACTTGCACGTATGGGCGCAGTTGTTAAGATAGAAGGTAATTCAGCAACGATAGAAGGTGTAGAAAAATTCTCTGGAGCAAGAATTAGTGCACCGGATTTACGAGCTGGAGCAGCACTTGTAATAGCGGGGCTTGCAACAGATGGAATTACCATTGTCGATGATATTGTATATATTCAACGAGGATATGAAAGATTTGAAGATAAGCTTCGTTCACTCGGTGGTGTGATTGAACGTGTATCCAGCGAAAAAGAAATCCAGAAATTCAAATTAAAAGTGAGTTAGGAACTTGAGGTGGGTAGATAAATACCCACCTTTTTGTATATCAAGCAGATTCTTGTCAGACTCTTATAAGAGAGGTGAGAAAGTGGAAGAACAAGTTATAGAAAAAAGGAAACGGCGCAGAAAAAGACAGGGTAAACAAGGCAATTTAGTAAGTAATATTATACTTGTATTAGCAATAGCCGTGTTTTTGTTTTCGGGTTACAAATTATACACGATTTTTTCGGAGTACAACAAAGGTGACAAGGAATATGAATCCATTATGGACGAAGTAATTACCATAGATATTCCTGAGAAAAAAGAAGAAGGCAAAACCCAAGAAAAGAAAATTTTTCAAGTCGATTTTGAGAAATTGCAATCTATTAATAAAGAAATAGTTGGTTGGATTCGCTTTGATAATCCGGAGAAAATTAGTTATCCAATTGTACAAGGAAAGGATAATGATAAGTATCTAAAAATGACGGTGGAAGGTAAGACAAACGGAGCGGGCTCCATCTTTATGGATGCATACAATAAAGCGGATTTCTCGGACAAGAACACATTTATTTACGGACATAATATGAAGAATGGCTCCATGTTTGGCCAGCTCCGTAAATATAAGAGCTTTGATTTTTATAAAGAAAACCCATATTTCTACATATATACTCCTGATGGAAAAGAAGCGAAATATCAGGTATATGCTGTATGTATTGTGGAGGATACGTCAGAAAGCTACAATAAATTTTATGAGAATGATGATGCCTATCTGAAATATTTACAGTATATCAAAAGTATTTCCAGATACGACACAGGGGTAGAGGTAACGGCACAGACACAATTAGTAAGTTTATCTACATGTACAAATGTGACAGAGACACAGCGATTGCTGGTTCATGGTGTGAAGGTGGAAGAACCTGCGCACGAGGGACAGGCCGAAGACAAGCCGATTGAACAGGCGGGAGAAGAGCAATGATACAACAATATGAAGTGGGCGATATCGTGAAAATGAAAAAGAAACATCCCTGCGGCAGCTTTGAGTGGGAAATTTTACGTGTGGGTGCAGATTTTCGTTTAAAATGTATGGGGTGCGGGCACCAGATTATGATAGCCCGAAAGCTTGTAGAGAAGAACACAAAGGAACTAAGAAAAAGGACTTGCATTTAATATCGCAATATGTTATAATGCCAAATTGTGATATATTATTTTATTCCTTGTTCCCGATGAGAAAAGCGGGGGCCAGAGACCATAAGGAGGTGCAAACGACATGAACAAATATGAATTAGCAGTTGTTGTCAATGCAAAGATCGAAGACGACGCTAGAGCAGCAGTTATCGAGAAAGTACAATCTTACATTACTCGTTTCGGTGGCCAAGTTTCTGACGTTGATGAATGGGGTAAGAAGAGATTAGCTTACGAAATTCAAAAAATGAGAGAAGGATATTACTACTTCATCCACTTCGAAGCTGAAGCTACAGCTCCGGCAGAGATTGAAGGCAGACTTCGTATCATGGACAACGTATTGAGATTTTTATGCGTTAGACAAGAAGCATAAGAGAAAAGAGGAATCGTATGAATAAAGTAATTTTAATGGGACGTTTAACAAGAGATCCTGAAGTTAGATATTCACAAGGTGAGAACGCGCTTGCAATTGCACGTTACACTTTGGCAGTAGACCGTCGTGCAGCTAGACGTGAAGGTGAAGCTACAGCAGATTTTATTAATTGTGTAGCATTTGGCAGAAGTGCTGAATTTGCAGAAAGATATTTACGTCAAGGTACAAAGATTGTAGTAAGTGGCCGTATTCAAACAGGCAGCTATACAAACCGTGATGGTCAGAAAGTATACACAACAGAAGTTGTTGTAGAAGAATCAGAATTTGCAGAAAGCAAAGCAAACAGCTCTGCACCAAGCAATAATAACTATCAGGCAAGTCCTGCTCCGTCACCAAGTGCAGATATTGGAGATGGATTCATGAACATTCCGGATGGAATTGATGAAGAATTACCATTCAGCTAAACGATTGATTGTATAGTTATTCGATAAATGAAATAGGAGGTAATTGACAATGGCTTTTGATAAAGGAAGTAAAGTGGATTCTCCAATGAAGAGAAGAAACATTCGTAGAAGAAAAAAAGTTTGTGTATTCTGCGGTAAAGAAAACAACGAAATCGACTACAAAGATGTGGCTAAATTAAGAAAATATGTTTCTGAAAGAGGAAAAATCCTTCCAAGAAGAATCACAGGAAACTGTGCAAAACATCAGAGAGCTCTTACAGTAGCAATTAAGAGAGCAAGACATATCGCTTTAATGCCATACGTACAAGATTAATAATTAAGACCAATTATTCGAGAGAATAGTTGGTCTTTCTTTTTGACTTTCTCCATTAGATGTACTATAATAGTCTATCATAGTGTGCAATTTTAGGAGGGCAAACAAATGAGTAAACCAGTGTTAGTGATTATGGCTGCAGGAATGGGTAGCCGTTATGGCGGATTAAAACAAATCGACCCGATTGATGAGCAGGGCCATATTATTATGGATTTTTCCATATTTGATGCAAAAAGAGCAGGTTTTGAAAAAGTTGTATTTATTATAAAAAAAGAGAACGAAGCAGATTTTAAAGAAGCAATAGGAAAGCGTATTGAAAAAGTAATGAAAGTAGAATATGTCTTCCAAGATGTTCATAATATCCCTGCCGGTTTTTCAGTGCCGGAAGGCAGAGTGAAACCATGGGGAACAGCACACGCGGTACTTAGTGCCATTGATGTGATTGACGGACCATTTGCGGTTATTAATGCAGATGACTATTATGGAAAAGATGCATTTCAGAAAATTTATGATTACTTGTCAACTCACAAGGATGATGAGAAATATCGTTATACGATGGTTGGTTATGAATTGGGAAATACGCTGACAGAGAATGGTCACGTTTCCAGAGGGATTTGCAGCCTGAATGAAAACAATGAATTGGTTAGTGTAGTTGAGAGAACACATATTGAGAAAAAGGGTGATGGTGCTGTTTATACAGAAGACGAAGGAGTAACATGGCATTCGCTTCCGGTAGATAGTGTTGTTTCTATGAATATGTGGGGATTTGGGGCAAGTTTTCTACAAGAAGTAGAACAAGGGTTTGTTTCATTCTTAGAAGAAAATCTTGTGAATAATCCAATGAAATGTGAATATTATTTACCAACGGTTGTGAGCAATTTGCTGGCAGACAACAGAGCAACAGTAGCAGTCCTTACTTCTGTAGACAGATGGTATGGCGTAACCTACAAAGAAGATAAACCAGTTGTTGTTGCGGCAATCAAAAATATGAAGGAATCTGGCTTATATCCAGAAAGATTATGGAATTAGACAAGGAGGATTTTAAAAATGGCAATTTTAGTAACAGGTGGAGCAGGATATATTGGAAGTCACACATGTATTGAGCTGATTAATGCAGGTTATGATGTAGTGGTAGCAGATAATTTATGTAACTCAAGCAAAGAATCTTTGAAACGTGTAGAGAAGATTGTAGGAAAAGAAGTAAAATTCTATGAAGCGGATATTCGCGATGCAAAAGCAATGGAAAATATTTTTGCAAATGAGGACATTTCTGCAGTTATTCATTTTGCGGGATTAAAAGCAGTAGGAGAATCTGTTGCAAAACCGATGGAATATTATGACAATAACATTAATGGTACTTTGGTATTATGTAATGCAATGCGTAACGCAGGCGTGAAGAACATTATTTTCAGTTCTTCAGCAACTGTGTATGGTGATCCTGCATTTATTCCAATTACAGAAGAATGTCCAAAGGGACAATGTACCAATCCATATGGATGGACAAAGTCTATGTTAGAACAGATTTTAACCGATTTCCATACAGCAGATTCAGAATGGAATGTGGTATTACTTCGTTACTTCAATCCGGTTGGTGCTCATAAGAGTGGTACAATCGGAGAGGATCCAAAGGGTATTCCAAACAATTTGATGCCTTATATTACACAGGTTGCAGTTGGTAAACGTGAATTTTTAGGCGTATTTGGAAATGATTACGACACACACGATGGAACAGGGGTACGTGATTACATCCATGTAGTTGATCTTGCAGTTGGACACGTTAAGGCTTTAAAGAAAATCGAAGAGAAAGCCGGCGTATGTGTATACAATCTTGGTACCGGAAACGGATACTCAGTTCTTGATATGGTGAAAGCGTTTAGCAAGGCATGTGGACATGACCTTCCATATAAGATTTTAGATAGAAGACCAGGGGATGTTGCAATGTGCTATGCAGACCCTGCAAAAGCAAAAGCAGAACTCGGATGGGAAGCTGTTCGCGGTCTGGACGAAATGTGTGAAGACTCATGGAGATGGCAATCAAACAATCCGAACGGATACGGAGAATAATATGAAAAAATTGTTAAATTGGTTAAAACAATGGCCGGCAGTCATGACGGTTTTCATGGTTGTGATGACGATTACGATATTTTTCGTAGAACCGAAGGCTGGCGTTGTAATGAGTGGATTTACCATGGGATACATTGTAGTGTTGCTGCTTATGTATTTTCATAATAAAACACTTGTGATTTCCAATCCAAAAGGCATTGCGGAGCAATACGGTTTCTTGCAGAATACGTTACTGAAAGAGATTGCATTTCCTCATGCAGTTATGATGGATGATGGAAAGGTTGTTTGGGCAAATGAGAGATTTGAAGAAATATTTGGATATGATTCTGTTGTAAATAAATACTTGAGTAATTATATCCATGATTTAAATCGCAGCGTTTTCCCAAAAGGTGAAGAGAATGTTGTGTTGGAGGTTCAATTTGGAAATAAGGACTATCGTGCTATTTTGGAAAAAATCCCGGTAGACTCCTTAAATGACACGGAGAGTGTTTTTGGACTTCCAAAGGGAAAAGAATATTTTGTTACAGTTACGCTTGAAGATGTTACGGATTTGAACTTCTACATTCGTGAAAACGAAGAACAGAAGTTGGTTTCGGGACTAATTTATTTCGATAATTATGAAGAAGTAATGGAAAGCGTGGAGGAAGTGCGTCAATCACTTCTGATTGCTTTGATTGACCGAAAGGTGAATCAATATTTGGCCAATTTTGATGGTCTTGTGAAGAAGATGGAAAAGGATAAGTACTTTTTCGTTGTAAAACAAAAATATTTCAAGGAAATGGAAAAGGGTAAATTTGCTGTTTTAGAGGATGCAAAGAGCGTCAATATTGGAAATACAAGACCAGTTACCTTGAGTATTGGTATGGGACTTTCTACTGAAACATACGCTCAAAGCTATAATCATGCCCGTGTGGCAATTGACCTCGCCTTAGCACGTGGTGGAGACCAGGCTGTTGTGAAGAATGGAAGCAACATCACATACTACGGAGGCAAGAGAGAACAGACGTTGAAAAATACCCGTGTGAAGGCACGTGTAAAAGCAGAGGCGTTACGCGAGTTTATCATGGCGAAGGACCAGATTATTGTTATGGGACATCGCATCGCGGATGTGGATTCATTTGGTGCGGCAATTGGTATTTACCGTGCAGCTCAGTCCATGCAGAAGAAAGCGCATATTGTGATCAATGAAATCACGAGCTCAGTGCGTCCGTTTTATAATTCATTCTGCGAGAGTCCGAACTATCCGGATGATATGTTTATAAAGTCATCTGAAGTACACGAAGTTATGAATGACAATACTATGGTGGTTGTAGTGGATACAAATCGTCCGGAGCTGACAGAATGTCCGGAGCTGCTTAAGAAAGCAAAAATGATTGTGGTATTTGACCATCATAGGCAGTCTAATGATGTGATTGAAAATACGGTGTTATCTTACATTGAGCCGTATGCGTCTTCTGCATGTGAAATGGTTGCGGAGGTACTGCAATACATCACCGATGATGTTAAGATTACCAATATGGAAGCGAACAGTATGTATGCGGGCATCATGATTGACACCAATAATTTTGTAAGCAGAACCGGTGTTAGAACCTTTGAAGCGGCGGCATTTTTGCGTCGTTGTGGTGCAGATATCACTTATGTTCGTAAAGTCTTCCGTGATGATTTGGACTGGTATCGTGAGAAAGCGAAGATTGTCAGCAGCGCAGAGATTTATCATCATGAATATGCCATTGCAAGATTTGAAAATGAAACCATTGACAGCCCGACTATTATCGGTGCACAGGCGGCGAATGAATTGCTGAATATCAATGGAATCAAGGCATCTTTCGTGTTAACAGAATATTATGGTAAAATTTATGTGAGCGCACGTGCAATTGATGAGGTAAATGTGCAAATCGTTATGGAAAGATTGGGCGGTGGTGGTCATATCAATACCGCGGGAACACAGTTCCAACACACGGATATGGACGAGGCAATCAAGGCGCTGAAACAAACCATTGACATCATGATTGCAGAAGGAGATATTTAAGGATGAAAGTTATTTTGTTAGAAGATGTAAAATCACTTGGTAAAAAAGGTCAAATCGTAAACGTGAGTGACGGTTATGCGAGAAACTTTGTATTACCAAAGAAGTTGGGCTTGGAAGCAACAAGCAAGAATCTGAACGATTTGAAGTTGCAGAAAGCAAATGAAGAAAAGGTTGCGCAGCAGCTTTTGGATGAAGCAAAAGAACTAGCTAAAAAAGTGGAAGCAGGAAAAGTAGAAGTTAAGATTAAAGTTGGTGAAGGTGGCAGAACCTTCGGCTCTGTATCTACAAAGGAAATTGCAGTTGCAGTAAAAGAACAGATGGGATATGACATTGATAAGAAGAAAATCCAGCTCAAGGATGCCATTAAAGCATTGGGCACACATGTTGTTCCTGTGAAATTGCATCAGAAAGTGACTGCAGAATTGAAAGTGATTGTTACAGAAGAATAGGAGGCAGAAACTATGGATGAAGCACTCATTAAACGAGTACTGCCACATAGTATCGAAGCAGAACAAGCAGTAATCGGCGCAATGCTGATAGATAAGGAAGCAATTCTGACCTCTTCTGAAATTATATCAGGAGCAGATTTTTATCAATCAGCCTATGGTGTGATTTTTGAAGCGATAGTGGAGATTTATAACGAAGGAAAACCGGTAGACTTAATTACATTACAGAGTCGTCTAAAGGAAAAGGATGTGCCGGCAGAAATTAGCAGTTTGGAGTTTGTACGTGATTTGGTTGCAGCGGTTCCAACCTCTGCGAATGTAAAGTACTATGCCCAAATCGTTGCAGAAAAGGCAATGCTTCGCCGTTTGATTAAATTGAACGAAGAAATTGAAAATATGTGCTATCTCGGAAAAGAACCGATGGAAGTGGTTTTAGAGACAACGGAAAAGAAAGTGTTTGAGTTGGTTCAAAATCGTAACACCGGAGGTTTTGTTCCGATTAAGCAGGTTGTTTTGAATGCCCTTGATAAGATTGAATTGGCATCAAAAAATGCGGGAAGTGTTACTGGTATTCCAACCGGATTCTTGGATTTGGATTATAAGACAGCAGGGCTGCAGAATTCAGACTTAATTCTGGTGGCTGCTCGTCCTTCTATGGGTAAAACAGCATTTGTACTTAATATTGCGCAGCATGTAGCGTTTAAAGTGAATAAGTCAGTAGCTATTTTCAGTTTGGAAATGTCAAAGGAGCAGTTGGTAAACCGTCTGTTTGCATTGGAAGCGCAGGTAGATGCGCAATCTCTCCGTACTGGTAACTTAAAAGATGCTGATTGGGAGAAATTGATTGAGAGTGCAGGAACCATCGGTAAATCTAAATTAATGATTGATGATACACCTGGTATTTCTATTTCTGAATTGCGTTCGAAGTGCCGTAAGATGAAATTAGAGCATGGACTTGATTTGATTATCATTGACTACTTGCAATTGATGACAGGTCGTGTAGGTGGAAGAAGTGAATCGAGACAACAGGAAATTTCAGAGATTTCAAGATCTTTGAAAGCTGTGGCGAGAGAGCTGAACGTTCCGGTTATAGCTTTATCACAGCTTAGCCGTGCAGTAGAGCAGCGTCCGGACCATCGCCCAATGATGTCAGACCTTCGTGAATCTGGAGCCATTGAGCAGGATGCCGATGTGGTAATGTTCATTTATCGTGACGATTACTACAACAAAGACACAGAAATGAAAAATGTGGCGGAGATTATCATTGCAAAACAAAGAAATGGTGCCATCGGTACTATTAACTTAACCTGGTTACCACAGTACACCAAGTTTGCAAATTATTTAAGAGAATAAGATTAGAGATGAAAAAGGGGGTTGCGCTGCAATCCCCTTTTTCGGTACTGGGCCGGTGGTGGCGCCTTTTGGAGCTACCGTGGGTCCCACTTTCTATAAATGGGCTTGCAGAGGGCTTCTATACCCATGAATGTGCGATTTACTGGGTATTTGCAGCATTTCAATCATATTTTATAGAAAGTGACTCACTAATTTACCTGTTTTTGAAGTGCTTTTGGAAGGTTTCTGGGTATTTTGGGGTGCGAGTAAGGGCAGGATACCCAGAGGCAGAAACCTTGATTTAAAGAAAATATTCCTCCACAATTTTTTCTACCTTTTCTGCACTTAGGGGATTATCTTTAGTTTCATAGGTTGTAATTAATTGGATTGATGGAATAATTCCACTTGAAATGTAATGTTGAAGTTTGGAACATGCATTTTTACTATATGTAGGGTTATCCATTAAACCGAAGTGTTCCCAATAAAAAGTCTCACCAGTTTTGGGATGGCGTATAGTGAAATCAGGATATATCATAATGCCGTCTAATTCTAAAAGGCACCCATAACGAAAAGGAATTTTATTTTTGAAGAGAAACATATCAATCAACACTTCTGATTTTGACCTAACCATGTTTCCTGAATAAGCTCTATTATTTAAGTTTTCCGGATGGTTTGTATTTTTATCATAAGGCATGGTCATCC
>JAZOMR010000141.1:0-7068 GCA_045654105.1 Faecalimonas sp.
AAGTTAGCATAATCAATGGATATGCCACTTTATTTGATCTAATATATTGTTCTCGTGTCATAAAACCTCAAAACCTCCTGTATCTGAACAAAGAGTTTCGCAAGCGAAACTCTTGCGCCGAGCGCGGTTGCGTTAGCAACATCTTCACAGTGCGCGAGTGCGCTTCCACGCGGAGCGTTTTTACTTTATAGGACGCAATTTCCTATAAAGTAAAAAAGGCTTCAAATCAATCGGTTTGAAGCCTTGTTTTTTGTCCAAAACTTATATATACTAGTAAATATCAAAAATAATGTAAGTAGGTGATACTATGTTTGCAGATAGAGCTAAAATTTATATTCGTTCCGGAAAAGGCGGAGACGGTCATGTGAGCTTTCGTCGTGAATTATATGTTCCAAACGGTGGACCGGACGGTGGCGATGGTGGCCGTGGCGGTGACGTAATCTTTGAAGTGGATAAAGGATTAAACACATTAGTTGATTACAGACATAAGAGAAAATATGTTGCCAAAGATGGTGAACCGGGCGGTAAAAGAAAATGTCACGGCGCAGATGCCGAGGACATCATATTGAAAGTGCCGGAAGGAACCGTTATCAAAGAAGCAGAGTCTGGAAAAGTCATTGCAGATATGTCCGGTGATAATAACAGACAAGTTATCTTAAAAGGTGGGCGAGGTGGTCTTGGAAATCAACATTTTGCAACTGCAACGATGCAGATTCCAAAGTATGCACAACCGGGACAACCGGCACAGGAGTTGGATGTGTTATTGGAATTAAAAGTGATTGCAGATGTGGGACTTGTTGGATTCCCGAATGTTGGAAAATCCACGTTGCTTTCTCGTGTGACTAATGCCAATCCAAAGATTGCGAATTATCATTTTACAACCTTGAATCCAAATCTTGGTGTAGTTGATTTGGAAGGTAGTGAGGGATTTGTCATTGCAGATATTCCTGGATTGATCGAAGGGGCCTCTCAGGGCATTGGTCTTGGACATGAATTTTTACGTCATATCGAACGTACTAAGATGATGATTCATGTAGTGGATGCTGCATCATCTGAAGGACGTGATCCAATCGAAGATATTTATGCCATTAATGCAGAATTAAAAGCGTATAATGAAGAAATAGCAACACGTCCACAGGTCATTGCAGCGAATAAGACGGATTTAATTTACGCGGGAGATGAAAATCCAGTAGAAAAGATTCGCGCAGAATTTGAACCACAGGGAATCAAAGTATTTGCAATTTCCGGTGTTTCAGGTGAAGGTATTAAAGAGCTGTTATACTATGTAAATGAGCAGTTAAAGACACTTGACCAGGCACCGGTAGTATTTGAACAGGAATACTTCCCGGAAAATGAGTTGATTCATGTCGACCTGCCATACACGGTGGAAGTTGATGAAGACGGTATGTATGTGGTAGAAGGTCCGAAGATTGAAAAAATGCTTGGTTATACAAATCTGGATTCAGAAAAAGGATTTGCATTCTTCCAGACATTCTTGAAGGAGACCGGCATTCTTGATGAATTGGAAGCAGCCGGAATTCAAGAAGGCGATACTGTTCGTATGTATGGATTACAATTTGACTATTACAAATAATAACTACCGATAGAGAAGGAGAGAAACAATGAACTCAAAGCAAAGAGCATATTTGAGAAGTCTTGCCATGACAATGGACCCGATTTTTCAGATTGGAAAATCAAGTCTGACACCGGAATTTACAGGTGCAATTAACGAAGCGTTAGAGGCGAGAGAACTGATTAAAATCAGTGTGTTGCAAAATTGTATGGATGACCCGAAAGAGCTTGCACAGGTATTAGCAGAGCGCACACGTTCAGAAGTTGTTCAAGTTGTGGGTAAGAAAATTACACTATATAAAGAAGGAAAAGACGAGAAAAAGAAAATCGTTTTACCGGAGAAAAAATAATGAAAATCGGAATTATGGGTGGAACTTTTGACCCGATTCATAATGGTCATCTTATGCTTGGTGAGTATGCGAAAGATTTATTTGCATTGGATGAAATCTGGTTTATGCCAAATGGGAATCCACCGCACAAGATGAATGCGAAAATTGAGTCGCAAACAAAACATCGTGTGGAAATGGTTCGAAGAGCTATCGCAGATAAAGATGGGTTTGTATTACAGCTTTATGAAGTAGAACGTAAAGAGATTAATTATTCCTATTTGACAATGGAGCATTTTAAAGAAGCATATCCGGAATGTGAATTCTATTTTATTATTGGTGCAGATTCCTTATTTGCATTAGAGAGCTGGGTTCATCCGGAAAAGCTTGTGAAGACCTGTGTGATTCTTGCGGCGTATCGGGATGATAAGAATACGGATGAAATGATGACACAAATATCATATCTGAATCAAAAATATGGCGCAGATATCCGCTTGTTAAAAACTCCAAATGTAGACATTTCATCCACGGAAATACGCCATAGATTAAAGAATGGATTATCCGTTCGGGATATGATTCCGGAATCAGTCTATCAATATATCCAAGAGCATCATCTGTTTTCGGATAACTTGGAGGAGTTGAAAGAAAAGGTTCGACAAAGTCAGAAGGAGTCCCGTTTTGCACATACACTTGGCGTTGTAGAAACGGCAATCCAGTTAGCAAAGTTTTATCAAGAAGATGTTAGAAAAGCGGAGATTGCAGCCTTGTTGCATGACTGTGCAAAAGAAGCATATCCAGGGCTGCAACATGCAGAAAAAGGTGCCGAACTTGCAAAGACAGAATACGGAATTGATGATATTGATATTCTAAATGCAATTCGTTGGCATACAACAGGACGTCCAGGCATGTCGAAATTAGAGAAAATTATCTATATTGCTGATTATATTGAACCAAATCGCAATCTGGCGCCGAATTTGGACGAAATAAGGCATTTAGCAACACTTAGCCTAGACGAATGTCTCTACGCTATTCTAAAGGCTACATTAGCGTATTTGAAGACGAAAAAGGATGTCATTGATCCTATGACTGAACAGACATATTTATACTATAAAAAATATTTGAATAAATGAAAGGAGTAATACTCATGGAACAATCAAGAAAAATGGCGAAATTAGCTTACGAAGCATTAGATGAAAAATTAGGAGAGGACATTAAAGTAATCGATATCTCAGAAATCTCAGTACTTGCTGATTATTTTATCATTGCAAACGGTTCCAATGAAAGCCAGGTGCGTGCTTTAGTTGAAAATGTAGAAGAGAAGCTTTCAAAAGAAGGTTTTGAGCCAAGACAGCGTGAAGGCTATGGCCTTGGAAACTGGGTATTATTAGACTTTGGAAACATCATTGTTCATGTATTCGATAAAGAAAACCGTCTATTCTATGATTTGGAAAGAATCTGGAGAGATGGGAAATATATGGATGTAGAAAATTTATAATCAGATTTAAGGGGAGTGCAGCAATGCACTTCTTTTTTTCATTTTCAATATTTTACTTAAATTTCACATAACTTGTATTTTTCATTTCACATTGCAGTTTTAGAATGATAAATGTAGCGAGGAAAAGAAAAAAGAAAAATCGATGAAAAAGGAGATGTTTAAAATGAAAAAAATTATAGCAATGATGATGGTAACAGTTTTAGCAATTGGAGTGATGGTTGGCTGTGGTAGCCAAACAAAACAATCAAAAAGTTCCGTTAGTACAGATGGTTCAACTTCAATGAGTAAGGTGATTGAATCTTTGAGTGAAGCATATGGAGAAGAAACAGGAGTAGAGGTTACATATAACGCTACCGGATCTGGTGCAGGTATTGAAGCAGTGCTTGCGGGTCGTTGTGATATCGGTCTTGCAAGTAGAGATTTGAAAGATGAAGAAAAGGAAAAAGGTCTTGAGGGAACAATTCTTGCTTATGATGGTATTGCAATTATTGTTCATCCAGAAAACCCAGTTTCTGACTTAAGTATTGAAACGATTGCAAAGATTTACACAGGCAAGATTACCAATTGGAAAGAAGTTGGTGGAAATGATGCTGAAATTGTATTGATTGGTCGTGAAGCAAACAGCGGTACAAGAGATGGATTTGAATCTATTACTGAGACAGAAGAAAAATGCAAGTATCGTCAAGAATGTACTTCAACAGGTGATGTAATCACTGCAGTATCTAGTAATCCGGGAGCAATTGGATACGCTTCACTGGCGTCAGTAAAGGATAGTGTAAAAGCAGTTTCTGTTGATGGTGTTGAACCAAGCGAAAAAACAGTAAAAGATGGAAGTTATGCTGTTCAGCGTCCATTTGTCCTTGTAACAAAGACGGATGTAGAACTTACAGAAAGCGCACAGGCATTTTTTGAATACGCTACATCAGAAGATGCAAACGAAGTGATTAGTGGTGCAGGTGTTGTTCCGGCAAATTAGATGGATTATGGGCGACGGTAATGCTACAACCGTCGCTTATTCCCGTTTGAGGTGACTTATGAAGAAGAAAAATTTACTTGAAAAGATTATCTATTGTATATTTCTCATCCTCGGCTTAATTACCGTAGGATGTGTGTTGCTTATTACAGTTTACCTTATTTGTTCCGGCATTCCGGCAATCAAAGAAATCGGGTTGATTCCGTTCCTATTTGGGAAGGAATGGGCTTCCAGCGCGGCAGAACCAAAATTTGGAATTCTACCATTTATATTGACAAGTATATATGGTACTGCGGGAGCTATTTTGCTTGGTGTACCGGTGGGAGCCTTTACGGCAATCTATCTTTCAAAGGTGGCAAATAAAAAAATAAGACTTGTCGTGGAATCCGCAGTTAACTTGCTTGCGGGGATTCCGTCGGTTGTATATGGCCTTGTGGGCATGTTAGTGTTGGTTCCGGCTATCCGAGAATGGTTTCATATTCCGGATGGTTCCAGCTTATTTGCAGCAATCATTGTACTTGCGGTTATGATTTTGCCAAGTATTATCAAAGTATCCATAACAGCGCTTGACGCAGTACCAAAAGAGTATGAAGATGCCTCGTTAGCGCTTGGCGCAACACCAACGGAAACCTATTTTAAGGTATCTGTTCCTGCGGCAAAAAGTGGTATTGCGGCAGCAGTAGTGCTTGGTGTTGGGCGTGCAATTGGTGAGGCGATGGCTGTTATGATGGTTGCAGGTAACGTGGCAAATATGCCTTCGTTGTTTCAAAGTGTTCGCTTTCTCACAACAGCTGTAGCAAGTGAAATGTCCTATGCTAGTTATGGAAGTCTTCATCGGGATGCACTGTTTTCCATTGCGCTGGTTCTGTTCCTTTTTATTATGCTTGTGAATGCAACGCTGAATTTCTTTCTGAAGAGAGAGAAGGAGGGATAGTATGGAAAAGAAAAGAATTGGTGTAAAAAGAAATGCGTTTATTTTCAGTATGAAATGTATGATGTGGCTTTCTGTTGGTATAACAATGGCTTTGGTTTTATGTATCATTGGCTATGTGTTTAAAAAGGGGTTACCAAATATCACATGGGAATTACTCTCTACGAAACCAAGTCAACTAAGAGGTACTATTGGTATTTTGCCAGATATCTTGAATACATTGTACATTATTCTGTCGACCCTTGTAATCGTATTGCCACTTGGAGTTGGCGCGGCAATCTACCTTACAGAATATGCAAAGAATAAAAGAATTGTTGCGATCATTGAGTACGCTGCAGAAACTTTATCAGGAATTCCTTCTATTATTTATGGGTTGGTTGGCATGTTACTTTTTGCTAACAATTTTGGTTCCAGTTTGCTGGCTGGAGCATTGACCTTGGTAATTATGAACCTACCGACTGTCATGCGTACTACCCAGGAAAGTCTTAAGACCGTACCACAGAGTTATCGGGAGGGTGCTTTCGGATTGGGTGCTGGGAAATGGCGAGTAGTTCGGACTGTAGTAATACCAGGCTGTGTGGATGGAGTTATTACCGGATGCATTTTATCGGTTGGACGTATAGTTGGAGAAACCGCAGCTTTATTTTATACGGCAGGGTTGGCACATTCATTAAATGATTTTTTTACAGGGCTCACAAAACCAGGGGCATCTTTGAGCGTAGCATTATATGTGTATGCCAAAGAGTACGGAGAGTTTGAGGTTGCGTTTGCGATAGCATCCATTTTATTAATCCTAACCCTATTTATCAATTTGTCAGCCACATTGGTTGGAAAACACTACGAGAAAAGGAGAAGTTTATGAGAGAAATAATAACTGCAAAAGATTTGTGTCTTTGGTATGGCGAGAATCAAGCATTAAAAAATATTAATATTGCCATTCCGGAAAACAGTATCACGTCATTTATTGGACCTTCGGGTTGTGGGAAATCTACATTTTTAAAAACGTTAAATCGTATGAACGATTTGATACCGATTGTAAAAATCAAAGGCGATGTGACCTATGAAGGTTCCAATATTTTTGATAGAGCAGTCGATGTCAACGAACTTCGTCGTGACGTAGGGATGGTTTTCCAGAAACCCAACCCGTTTCCGATGAGTATCTATGACAATATTGCTTATGGGCCACGTACCCATGGAATAACAAATAAGTTGAAATTAGATGAAATCGTCGAAAATGCATTGAAGGATGCAGCGATTTGGGATGAAGTGAAAGATAGATTAAAAAAGAATGCACTTGGACTTTCGGGAGGGCAACAACAGCGACTTTGTATTGCACGAGCGCTTGCTGTTCAGCCAAAGGTTTTACTGATGGATGAACCGACATCCGCTTTGGACCCAATTTCCACTTCACGTATTGAGGAATTAGTTTTAGAACTAAAAAGCAAATACACGATCGTTATGGTTACGCATAACATGCAACAAGCCCTACGTGTATCCGATTATACAGCGTTCTTTTTGTTGGGAGAACTGATTGAGTTTGGGAAAACAGATGATATTTTTTTACAACCACAGGATAAACGCACGGAAGATTATATAACAGGTAGATTTGGATAAGGAGGAAGTCATGAGGAATCGATTTGACGAACAACTTTATGAGTTGAATAAAAAGATTATTGAAATGGGTGCCATGTGTGAAGATGCAATTTCAAAAGCAGCCACATCGCTCAGTCAGGGAGATGTTGAATTGGCACAGAATGTCATTCATGATGGC
>JAZOMR010000142.1:0-1675 GCA_045654105.1 Faecalimonas sp.
CCCAAACAAGGCATTTGCACCAACATTTGTTACCAAAAGGGAACCTGGTAATTTCCCAAGAATAGCCAGCACAAAGTTAACTAACCTTTTCGCAATCCCACCCTGATTCATAAGATTTCCAGCCAGAATAAAGAACGGTATTGCAGTCAAGCTGAATTTGCTCATTCCCACAAAGGTTCGCTGTGCTGCTGTTAAAACTGAAACATCAAGGGGTACAACGAGTAGAATTCCCGCAAGCGAGGAGATACCGATTGCATAGGAAATCGGCACACCAATCACAAGCAGCACAATCAAGACAACTAAGATAATTCCCAAAGCCTGCATTGCCATATGCTACACCTCCCCTTCCACTACTTCTGAATCCGTAGCGATATCTACTATATTTAAAATGGTGTAAACAATGTTGAGCACGCCACTAAGTGGAAGAATAATATAGAATACACCTATCGGGAGGCCGAGAGAAGAGGTCATCTGCCCCATTGCCAAACTTGTAATCTGTATTCCACCGTACACCAGAATAACTGCCGAAAATGCAAGTGCAACAAGTTCTGAAAAAATTGCAAAAAATTTTCTTCCCTTTTCTCCCATCCGTTCCACCACAATCGGGATGTTCATATGTCCGCGCTCTCCAACTACCAGGGATGCTCCAAATAATGCCATCCACGCAAACAAGTAGGACACCAGTTCCTCCGACCATGAAGAAGGATTTTGCAAAACATATCTGGTAAGCACCTGCCAGCAGGTCAAGGCCACCATTGCCAAGAAGCTCACTCCCGCCAGCACATTTAATATATGATTTAAAAGTTTTCGTAACTGTTTCATTGAAGGTTCCTCCTACTCTGCTTCTGACGGATATAATTCGTTATATCTTTGAATCTTGTCATATATTTCCTGAATCTCTGTATTTCTTTCCAGAACGGATTTGTGCAACGGTAAACAAGCCTGTTTGAACGGTTCCTGGTCCGGATAGAAAAACTCCACCTTCTGTTCATTTGCCGCCTTATTTTTTGCTGCTGCTACTGCTTTTATCCATTCCTGCCTTTGAATCGTATTTACCAATTTATAACCTTCTTCAAATATTGCTCTTTCCTCATCAGCCAGTTCCTCTATAAACGCCAGATTGCCAATTAGAATGTCCGGCACCATTTGATGCATATCGTAGGAATAATATTTGCACACATCACCATGCCCGTTATCCGTCAACGCCAGTTCATTATTTTCCGCACCATCAATAATATTGGATTGTAACGCTGTATATACCTCTCCAAATCCCATTGGTGTTGCCGAGCCACCAAGAAGCTTCATCATCTCTATATTGGTTGGGGACTGCTGCACACGAATCTTTAGTCCTTTTAAGTCCTTTGGGCTTTCAATTGGCTTTTTCACCGTATAGAAGTTTCTCGTACCCGCATCCAGCCATGTCACTGCAAGAAATCCCGCTTTTTCCGTTGCCGTAAAGATTTGGTCTGTAATCTCTCTATCGTCCATCGCATTGTGATAGGCTTTCGTACTTGCAAATAGGTACGGCAGGTTGAAAATCTCATAGTTCTTGCTAAACGTTTCTAAAATTGCATTGCTTGCTATACAGAAATCAATTGCCCCAGTCTGTGTGAGCTGCACCATATCTGTCTGAGACCCAAGCAATTCGTTTGGATAAACCTCTACCACATACTTG
>JAZOMR010000143.1:0-2791 GCA_045654105.1 Faecalimonas sp.
CATATCAAAGGTGTTATCTTCAAAACGTTTTAAATTCAACGCCGTTCCTTGATAAGCTTTTACCGTACTTCCTTTTTGTTTTAAAATTCCCAGATTGTATTTCACAAGTTCCACAGCAGTCACATCATAGCCTTCCTCAGCAAGTGCAACGGAATATCGCCCTGTTCCTGCTCCTACATCCAAGATTTTCGCATCCTTTGGCATTTCTTGTAAATATTTATGAATATACTTCATGGATGTGATATATTCTACATTTCCATGTCTTCTGGTTAATCGTTTGTCTTCACAAAATTTGTTATAATATGCTTCTAATTCTTTTGACATTTTTTACTCTCTCTAAATAAGTTTTTCTTTGTACATTTTATCACGTGTCGTTTGACGTGACAACAAAAAGAGCCAACAAAACTGTTAGCCCTTCACGCATTCTCTATGTAATTATTCTTCCACTACTAGTTCTGATGTACAATGCGGACATCTTGTTGCTTCAATTGCAATCTCAGATTTACAGAATGTACAAACCTTTGTTGTAGGTGCAGCAGGTGCTTCCTCTTTCTTTTTCGCAAATTTTGCAGACATACCATTCATAAATTTCACAATACAGAAAATTACAAATGCCATAATTACAAAGTTAATGATTGCCGTAATAAAATTTCCATAGTTCAATGTTGCATCTCCAAGCAATTTCAACTTGTATTCAGAGAAGTTCATTCCTCCAAAAAGACCAAGCAATGGATTGATAATATCCGCAACCAACGAATCAACAATCGCTTTAAAAGATGCACCGATGATAACACCGACTGCCATATCCATTACATTGCCACGGCTAATAAATGCTTTAAACTCGTCAAAAAATTTTTTCATAGGTTTTTCTCTCCTTTTATCCATAATAAAACTCATGAGTCTATTATAACCCATGAGTTTTAAATTGGCAAATATTATTCAATAATATCTTCACTTTGACTAGCTTCTGCAGCAGCCTGAATTTCAGCATCGAATGAATACATTGGTTTCACATCTTTGCCCTTAATCTTACGGTCTACATAGTTACGTGTAATCTTAAATACCAATGGGCTAAGAATTACAACTGCAATTAAGTTCGGAATCATCATAAGACCGTTAAATGTATCTGAGATATCCCATGCCAAAGATGATGTCATTACTGCTCCGGATACAATCATTAATACGAAAATCACTTTGTAAACCTTAACTGCTTTTTCACCAAATAAATATTCTACTGCTTTTGAACCATATTGTGACCATCCAAGTACGGTTGTGAAAGCAAACAATAACATTGCAATTGCGATAAACCATTCACCTGGTTGTCCAAAAACATTACCAAATGATTTACTAATTAAAGTTGCATCACTTACACCTGCATTTACAACACCTGTTTCCAAATTAATCATACCAGATGTCAATGCAATTAAAGCTGTCATTGTACAAACAATCATAGTATCAAAGAACACTTCGAAGATTCCCCACATACCTTGTTTTACAGGTTCTTTTACGTTTGATGATGAGTGAACCATTACAGAAGAACCAAGTCCGGCTTCATTTGAGAATACACCACGTTTACATCCCTGTACAATAACAAGTTTCAATGCAGCACCTGCCGCACCACCTGCTAACGCCTTCACACCAAGTGCATGAGCGAAGATGGATTGGAACGCAGGAATGATTAAGTCATAATTTATAAATACTGCAACTAAACCAAGTACTACATATGCAACAGCCATAAAAGGCACTACACGTTCTGCTACAGTTGCGATTCTTTGAAGTCCACCGATGATAATAAGTGCACCGATTACCAAAAGAGCTAAACCAATAATTAAGTTAATCATGTTAACTCCGCCAACTGTCCAGTCCACATTTGCGAAGAATGCTGATTCCATGTTCAAAGTGATTTTGTTTACCTGTCCCATGTTACCGATACCAAATGATGCTAAGATTGCAAAGATTGCAAATAACACTGCTAAGATAGATGCCGGTATCTTCATACCTTTCATTTTACCAACACCATCTTTCAAGTAGTACATTGCACCACCTGACCATTCGCCGTCTTTGTTTTTACGACGATAATAGATACCAAGTACGTTTTCAGAGAAGTTTGTCATCATTCCTAAGAATGCTGCAATCCACATCCAAAGAACTGCACCAGGACCACCGATGCAGATAGCCGCTGCAACACCTGCAATATTACCTGTTCCTACAGTTGCAGCTAATGCGGTACAAAGTGCCTGGAATTGAGAAATAGACTTTTTATCTGTCTTCTTTGTGGATGTATTATCCTTTTTAAATACTGTTACAATGGTTTTTGTCCACCAATGTTTCAGATGTGTGATTTGGAACACACCTGTCACAGCTGTCATAATAACACCTGCGATTAATAAGAGATACAAACCAAAATCTGTCCATATCCATGAGTTTACTGCGTTGTTGATTTCTGTAATTTTTTCTACAAACATATCATTTCCTCCTTGTGTATCTTGCATATCCCAAGGAATAAAAAAAAGTTCAAAGAAAACCTTTGAACCCAACATAAACAATAACTTTATAAAAGTTATCACTGTCCTTTTGCCTGAGAGATTCATGAGTATACTTACTTCACTTATCACCTTCGGCACCCATATAATTGGGATTCTCCAGCGTGCCATCCAATCACAGTGTTACCTGCGAGCTTCACTTGGCCGATATGCAATTGATGTATCCTATTTTATCACTCATACTTATAATGTCAATAGTTTTATTTAATATTTCTAATAATAAATTTTATTAAGTTTTTCTTATATAT
>JAZOMR010000144.1:0-3174 GCA_045654105.1 Faecalimonas sp.
ATGCGTGAAGATTTTGAAACTCGCGATGCAGAGATTAAGAAAGTATTATCGGGAGAAAGTGATAAATTTTTATTAATTATCGGACCGTGTTCCGCAGACTATGAAGAATCTGTTATGGATTACATTGACAGGTTGCGTCCGGTACAAGACAAGGTACAAGACAAGATTATTATCATTCCTCGAATCTATACCAATAAACCGAGAACCACAGGTGCCGGTTACAAGGGCATGCTTCATCAGCCGGATCCTTTGCATGATTCGGATATGCTAGAGGGACTTACCAAGATTCGTAAGGTTCACATGAGAGCCCTTCGCGAAACCGGATTTTCTTGTGCTGATGAAATGTTATATCCGGAAAATTACAGATATTTATCTGATTTACTAGCCTATGTGGCAGTTGGTGCACGTTCCGTGGAAAATCAGCAGCATCGCCTGACAGCAAGTGCAATTGATGTGCCGGTAGGAATGAAGAATCCAACCAGTGGAGATTTGTCGATTATGATGAATTCCATTACCGCAGCGCAAAGCGGTCACACCTTCATTTACAGAGGTTGGGAAGTGGAAAGTACAGGGAATCCATATGCGCATGCAATCCTTCGGGGTGGTATGAATGCACAAGGGCAAAACATTGCCAATTATCACTATGAAGATTTGATGAAGGTTTATGATTACTATCAGAGTAAGGACTTGAAGAACATGGGTGTTGTGATTGATACTAATCATGCGAATTCAAATAAGAAGTTTTTGGAGCAGATTCGAATCAGTAAAGATGTCATGCATAGCCGCCGTGTGAATAAGGATATTCGTTCCTTAGTAAAAGGATTAATGATTGAAAGTTACATCGTGGACGGGGCACAGCCTGCTTCTTGCGGCACATATGGTCAGTCCATTACAGACCCATGTCTGGGCTGGGAAAAAACAGAGAAATTGATATACGAGTTGGCAGAGGAAATGTAAATATGATATAATATTTGTAATAATTTTTGTCGAAAAAAATGAAAGGAATTATTTATTATGCAAAAGACAGAACAAAAATACGAGGCATTGTTTACGCCTTGGAAAGTCGGCAATGTGGAGATTAAAAATCGCATTGTTTTATGCCCTACGGGTGGCACATCTCTGTTTGGGTGGTTTGAACTTACTGGCTGTCACTTTGACAAGGAAGCAGCAAACCATTTCCTTGAAAGAGCAAAAAATAACGTAGGTCTTATCATCCCTGGTATTGCACCTTTGCGCGATACTTTCTGGGGAAAATGGCTATGGCAAAACCCAAAAATGTTTGAAGAACTCAAAGAATATATGGATGAAATCCATAAAACAGGTGCAAAGCTGTTTGTTCAATTAACGGCAGGTATGGGACGATCTTGGGCAATCACCGAACTTGTAGCACCTCTGCATAAAAACAAATTTACTCGTGCTTTGATTAAGCCGGTTATTGACACGAATCATGAATTGGCTTCACCATCTGCTCAAAAATCACGTTGGGCACACGATATTGAATGTCCGGAAATGACAGTAGAGCAGATACACGAAATTATTGAGGCCTTTGCAAAGACTGCTAAACTTTGCAAGGAAGCAGGTGTTGACGGTGTGGAGGTACACGCCGTTCATGAAGGATATCTTCTCGATCAGTTTGCTATAGAATTCTTTAATAAGCGTACTGATGAGTACGGTGGAAGTTTTGAAAATCGCTACCGTTTTGCTGCGGAGGTTGTTAAGGCGATTAAAGAAGCTTGTGGACAGGATTATCCGGTATCACTTCGCTACTCTGTAGAATCTAAACTAAAGGATTTCTGCTACGGAGCAATGCCTGGCGAAGAATATGTTGAAGTGGGTCGTAACATGGAAGAATCCGAAAAGGCAGCAAAGTATCTGCAGGATGTCGGCTATGATATGCTGAATGCTGATAACGGTACATATGACTCTTGGTATTGGGCTCATCCGCCTATGTATATGCCTGAGAACTGCAACCTTGAGGATGTAGCACATATTAAGAAATTTGTAGATATTCCTGTTGTTTGTGCAGGTAGAATGGATGCTGAGGTTGGTGCACAGGCAGTTGCTGATGGTAGTATCGATGCCGTTGGTATTGCCCGTCAATTTCTGGTAGATCCTGAATGGGTAACGAAGCTTATTGAGGACCGACTAGAAGATATCAAGCCTTGTATCTGCTGTCATAGCGGCTGCTTTAATTTCTCGTCGTCTAAGGGACACGCAAATACTCAGGATCTCAAGGATACCATGGGACTTTCCCGCTGCGCACTCAATCCGGTAACCATGCAATCGAAGAAATATCACCTTGATCCTGCCAAAAAGCAAAAAAACATTGCAGTCATCGGTGGCGGAATCGGTGGTATGGAAGCTGCTATCGCCTGTGCAAAGCGTGGACATAGCGTAACGCTATATGAAAAGAGTGATAAGCTTGGCGGTGTGTTTGTTGCTGCTGCAGCTCCTTCCTTTAAGGAAAAAGATAAGGCACTCATTGCTTGGTATATTCGTGAACTTGCGAAATATCCTATCACCGTGAATATGAACACAGAAATCACAGACGTAAGTACCCTTGATGCCGACGAAATCATCGTGGCAACCGGTGCAGTGGCAAAGAGAATTCCTGTTAAGGGTGCGGATACAGCTGTAGAAGCTGTAGATTATCTGCTTGGCAACAAAGAAGTTGGTGAAAACGTTGTGATTATTGGTGGTGGTCTTACCGGTTGTGAAATTGCGTATGAATTGTATTTGAATGGCAAAAAGCCTGTCATCGTGGAAATGCAGGATGACTTAATTACGACTCCAGGTATTTGTCTTGCGAACACCAGCTACCTGCGTGATTTCTTCAAGACCAACAATGTTCCTGTATATTTAGAAACCGCGCTTTCTGAGATTCATAATGATAGCGTCACTCTGAAGGACAAGGAAGGTAATAGCTTTAAGGTGGATGCGGACAGTGTAATTCTTTCTGTAGGATACAATCCGGCACCGCTTGCACCGAAGAGTAAACACGTGCATGTAATCGGTGACGCGAAGAAGGTTGGCAATCTACGTACTGTTATCTGGGGTGCGTGGGATGTAGCAATGAAGCTTTAGGAGATGAATAGTTATGATGAAATTAACAGATGAACAACAAGCCATATTAGATGGCGCACAGGGCGAAACCTTAGCCAAGGTTATGAAAAC
>JAZOMR010000145.1:0-16920 GCA_045654105.1 Faecalimonas sp.
TTTGCAATTTTTCTTCTTGCAAATATTCACTCTGTGCCAGTGTGTCTGCTTCCCTTACTTCCAAATAATATGGGAATAAATCCTCGCCAATTTTATTCATGGCTTTTCTCACATTTTTCGGTTCTGCAGGCATGCGATAATCATGATACTGAACAAGTCTCACAACCTTGTTCATCGTGTCATTATCGAATTTGAGACGCCTTAGAATCTGCTTTGTCAGTTCAACCCCTTTAATATCGTGCATTTTAAAATGGGCCACGCCTTTTTCGTCAACGGTTTTCATCATTGGTTTTGCAATGTCGTGAAACAACATGGTCAGACGAAGTACCTTATCATTACGAATATTTTCAATGGCTTTTAACGTGTGTTCTCCTACATTATATTTATGATGCGGTGTTTCCTGTGAAGTCACCATCATTTCATCAAATTCCGGTAGAATCACTTTTGTAATACCAAGTTCATATGCAGTGCGCATGAGCGTAGGATTTGGAGAAACCAACATCTTAATCAGTTCAACCTGAATGCGTTCTGCACTGATATTTGCCAGGGTTGGAGCAAGTGCTGTGATTGCTTCCTTCGTTTCTGCCTCAATTTCAAAGCCAAGTTGTGCGGCAAATCTTACTGCTCTTAAGATACGTAAGGCGTCCTCGCCAAATCGCGCGTTTGCATTTCCTACACAACGAATGATTTTATTTTCTAAATCCTGCATGCCGCCGAAGATGTCCACTAATCCGTCTTTGTCATTGTATGCCATGGCGTTAATGGTGAAATCTCGTCGGAGCAAATCTTCGGAAAGACTCCTCGTGAAAGTGACCTCAGACGGATGTCTGCTGTCCTCATACTTTCCATCCACGCGGTAGGTTGTTACTTCAAAGGCATCTTTGTCTATCAAAACAGTAATTGTGCCATGCTCGATCCCCGTGTCAAAGGTTCTTGAAAATAGCGCCTTAGTTTCCAGAGGCGCGGCAGAGGTCGTAATATCCCAGTCATCAGGAACTCGTCCCAGAATGGAATCGCGGACACACCCGCCAACAGCGTAGGCTTCAAAACCATGTTCTTGCAAGGTATGGATAATTGTATTCACTTTTTCAGGTAATTGAATTTTCATTTTTGCATACCCTCTTTTCAATAAATAACAGTAACAGGTTAATTATATCGTACCCCACAAACAACTTCAATATTGATTTTCAGTAATACTTCCCCCTTGCTTGTCATACATTAGAATGAAGTGGAATTCACATTGCAGGGGGAAGTATGAGAGAGCACGAGCTTAACATTTTGGAGCAGTATGACATAAAGGTGAAAAATACAAAGAAGGTGAGAGATGCAGTTCTTTGTGATACAGACAGAGGGCTGTTTTTAATAAAGGAAGTGCGCGTTTCTGAAAAACGTTTGCGTTTACTTGAGCAGTTGGGAAAGCATATAAGAGAGCAGGGGTATGAAAATATAGATTGGATCCTAAAAAATAAGGAAGATGGGTTAATCACTGTTTCGGAAGAAGGAGTATCGTATTTTCTGAAAAAATGGTTTTCGGGCAGAGAGTGCGATATTTATAAAGAGAAGGACGTCCTGGATGCTGCGGAAAACTTAACACGTGTGCATCGTGTGCTTAGAAATTTCAGTCCGGAAGAATCTGACGAATGCTTTTTTATGACAGAAGGAGAAGATTTGCGTCAGGAATTCTTTCGACATAATCGGGAAATGAAAAAGGTTCGCAACTTTATGCGTGACCGAGCAGGAAAAGGAGATTTTGAACTGACCTTTTTAAAGCATTTTGATGCAATGTATGCTCAGGCGGACCAGGCATTAGAGGAATTGAAAGCTTCTAATTATGAAGAACTATATAATGAAAGTATGAAAGCATGCAAGATGATTCATGGTGATTACAACTATCATAACGTGCTGATGACATATTCCGGAATGGCAACGACGAATTTCGAGCATGTTCAGAAGAATTTACAGATTGTGGATTTGTATTATTTCTTGCGAAAAGTTATGGAGAAACATCATTGGGATGTGGAACTTGGAGACAAAATATTAAACTGTTATCAAAAATATTTGCCTTTTAGAGAGGGAGAATTGAAATTTATTGCTATCTCTTTGGCGTATCCAGAAAAGTTTTGGAAGATTGCAAACACATACTACCGTTCCAGAAAGGTATGGATACCGGCAAAGAATCTGGAAAAGCTGGAGATGGTTATCAAGCAGACTGAGGAAAAGAAAGAATTTTTAGATACGATATTTTCTTTTCATTTGTGACAGAGTAGTGTATAATGAAATATAGAACAAAACAGGAGGTACAGTAGGATGAACTACCAGGAACAATATCAGGCATGGCTTAGTAACCCATACTTTGATGAAGAAACAAAAGCAGAACTTAAGGCAATTGCAAATGATGATAAAGAAATAAAAGAAAGATTTTACAAGGATTTAGAATTTGGTACAGCAGGTCTTCGTGGCGTCATTGGTGCGGGGACAAACCGCATGAACATTTACACTGTTCGCAAGGCGACACAGGGACTTGCAAACTATATTATGCAAAAGGGATTTGCGAGCAAGGGCGTAGCAATCGCATATGACTCTAGACGTATGTCACCGGAGTTTGCCGGCGAAGCAGCTCTTTGTCTTGCAGCAAATGGAATCAAAGCATACATATTTGAGTCTTTACGCCCAACACCGGAGCTCTCATATGCGGTTCGCAAATTAGGATGTATTGCAGGTATTAATATTACAGCAAGCCATAACCCACCAGAATACAACGGTTATAAAGTATACTGGGAGGATGGCGCCCAGATTACACCACCTCACGACAAGGGAATCATGGATGAGGTTCAGAAAGTAACGGATTATAACACCGTGAAAACCATGGATGTGGAAGCTGCAAAGGCTGCAGGTTTATATGAAGTAATCGGTTCAGAGATTGATGACGCGTATATTGAGGAGCTGAAAAAACAAGTAATCCACTGGGATGCCATTAAAGAAGTTAGCAAGGAACTGAAAATTGTTTACAGTCCACTTCACGGAACAGGTAATATTCCTGCAAGACGTGTGCTTAAAGAACTGGGATTTGAAAATGTTTATGTTGTAAAGGAACAAGAATTACCGGATGGAGAATTCCCAACTGTTTCTTATCCAAATCCGGAATCTGAAGAAGCGTTTGAACTTGGCCTTAAGCTTGCAAAAGAAGTGGATGCAGACCTTGTACTTGCAACAGACCCGGACGCTGACCGTCTTGGTGTGTATGTGAAGGATAACAAATCCGGAGACTACAAAGTATTGACAGGTAATATGTCAGGATGTCTCCTTGAAGAATATGAATTGAGCCAAAGACAAGCGGTAAATGGCAAGCTGCCGGAAGATGGTGCTGTTATCAGTACAATTGTTACATCTAACATGGCGGGAACCATTGCAAAATCTTATGGTCTTCGCTTTATCGAAGTACTTACAGGTTTCAAATTCATCGGACAACAGATTCTTGGATTTGAACAGAGCGGTGTAGGAACATATTTATTTGGATTTGAAGAGAGCTATGGATGCTTAATCGGAACTCATGCAAGAGATAAGGACGCCATCGTTGCGACAATGGCTCTTTGTGAAGCAGCAGCATACTACAAAACACAAGGAAAGACTTTGTGGGATGCAATGATTGATATGTATGAGAAATATGGATATTATAAGGATGATATTCAATCAATCACATTGAAGGGAATTGAAGGTCTTGCTAAGATTCAAGAAATTCTTGAGACACTTAGAAATGAACCACCTGTAGAAATTGCAGGATATAAAGTGTTAAAAGCAAGAGATTATAAGGCTGATACAATCAAAGATTTAGCAACAGGAGAAGTGACTTCAACAGGTCTTCCATCTTCAAATGTATTATATTATGATTTAACAGATGATGCTTGGCTCTGTGTACGCCCTTCCGGAACAGAACCAAAAGTGAAGTTCTACTATGGTGTAAAAGGTGCTTCTTTGGAGGACGCAGACAGCAAATCAGCTGCATTTGGTAAAGAAGTGCTTGCTATGATAGACAAAATGTTATAAAAAAGCCAAAAAATGCCACAAAATCAAGGCAAAAGCACCAAATACTATTGACAAAGTGGGTATAAAAGAGTATAACAGAGTTAGTTATGTTTTATATTTAGGAGGAAATACCCATGAACAGAGTAGAATTAGTAGCAGCTATGGCTGACAAAGCTGGTTTAGCTAAAAAAGATGCAGAAAAAGCATTAAAAGCTTTCACAGATGTTGTAGCAGAAGAATTAAAGAAAGGTGAAAAAATCCAATTAGTTGGATTTGGTACTTTCGAAGTAAGTGAAAGAGCAGCAAGAGAAGGAAGAAATCCTCGTTCTGGCGAAACAATGACAATCGCAGCTTGCAAAGCTCCAAAATTCAAAGCTGGTAAAGCTTTAAAAGATGCTATCAACTAATTGATAAACATGTTCAAAAAGGGTGTGCTTAAAAAGCACACCTTTTTCACTGTGCAGGAGGTTATATGAGATTAGATAAATTTTTAAAGGTGTCACGTTTGATAAAAAGAAGAACGGTGGCTAACGAGGCTTGTGATGCCGGCAGAGTACTGGTTAACGGTGCTGTGGCAAAGGCTTCTGTAAAAGTAAAAGTGGGAGATGTCATTGAAATTCAATTTGGAACCAAAACAGTGAAGGCAGAAGTTCTTGATATTCAAGATACAACGAAAAAGGAAGAAGCAAAGGATTTATTCCGCTATATATAGGAGAAAATCTGTCATAATAGTAGACAACCTTTCATAGAATATAAAAAAAGAAAGGTTGTGAAAATTTTGGAAGAAAGACAAGTGCCAAAAGCGCATAAGCTGGTAATCAATAATAGAAAAACAAGTATGGTGACGGGAGTATTGGATGTTCTTGCATTTGATTTAAATGAAATCTTGCTAGAGACGGAACAAGGCATGCTAATGGTGAAGGGGAAAGATTTGCATGTGAACCGTTTGACCTTGGAAAAAGGTGAGGTGGACTTATCCGGCCATATTGACAGCATCGCATATTCGGATGTATCACATAATCAAAAGAAAAATGAAAGCTTATTTACAAAGCTCTTTAAATAGCCTATGATTCTTGGAATAGGAAAGGAACTAAGTGTTTTTTTGCAGGCTGTTTTAGCAGGCAATCTTATTTATTTGGTGTATTCATTGATTCGTGTGATGCGACGATTATGGAAACATAATCTATTTTTTGTTTCCCTAGAGGATTTGATTTTTTGGATTGGGACAGGGATTTATCTCTTTGTAAGAATTTATCAGACAAGTGACGGAATTATACGTTGGTATTTTGTGATGGGTGTGTTGCTTGGGGGAATTGTTACCCATTTTATAATTTTTCAAATTTCCAAAAAATATATTGCGAAACGGAGAAAAAAAGAGTAAGATAGGTTTAGGGTGAGTATAAAATGAAAAAAACAAAAAAGAGAAGTGTACGCGCGCGTAGACGTGTGTTGCAGCACAAACTTAGTATTCTTTTAATTTCCGGCGTTGTTTTGATTCTCGGAATTACACTTTCGGTAGCAAGTGTTTCTTCCCGTGCGAAGAATCGGGATCTAAAGTCACAAGAAGCGGAGTTAGAGGAACAGTTAGAAGCAGAAAAAGCAAAGTCAGAAGAAATTGACGAATTAGAAGATTACGTTGGAACCGATGAATATGTGGAAGACGTTGCAAAAGATAAATTGGGACTAGTATATCCGAATGAGATTCTGTTTGAAGCAGAACCTTAGTTTAAGTACATAAAACAAATACGAATGATGGCTTTAGGAAATCTTGTTGATTTTCTAAAGCTTTTTTTGTCTGTGTACGCAAATACATATAAAGAAGGAAAGGAATGCAATGAGTGAACTAGAAATGAATCCTTACGTGGTACAGATTGATAAATTTGTAACTTCACTGGGGAAATTATCGGATGCTTTTTTAAATTTAGAGGAAAAGAGGACAAGCTTTACAGAAGAAGAGTATCAGGAAATATGCGATGAGGTTAGAGAACGTGCATGCAAACATTGTGAACGCAAAGAGGTATGCTTTGCTCCTGGTATGCTGCGGGAGATACTTGCTACGATTGAGAACTATGGGGCGGAATTGAATATAGAATTAAAACGTAAAATGCAGAAGAAGTGTGTGCGTGCACCGAAATTTCTTAGAACTGCAATTGATGTTTATAAAACTGAAAAACAAAGACAAGCATGGAAGCAGCGCATGTTGGAGAATCGTCAGGGATGTGCGGTTCAGTTAGATACATTTGCGCAGATGATTCGGCATACTACAAAGGAATTGGATGCCAGTATTTTTGAGGATGAGCACTTAGAAAAGAAAATGAAACTGCGACTCACGAAAATAGGATTAAAACTATTGACTACTGTTTTCTTCGTGACAAGGGACGGACGCTATGAGATTCATGTTACGGTGAAGGCAACCAATGGGGAATCTGTTTCCACAAAGGATGTCGCCAAAGTTATTTCAGAATGTACGGGCAGGAAAATGGTGCTTGGAAAGGAAGAAAGAGTTACGGTTGGTGCAGAGTATGGAACCATTGTGTGTGTGGAGGCTGTTAAATTTCACACCCTTCAGGGTGTCGCTAAGATAGGAAAGGGTTGCAGTAAGATTTCCGGTGACAATTTTTCTCTGCTAGATTTGCCCGGAGGCAAACAGGGTGTAATTCTCTCTGATGGAATGGGGGCTGGGCAAACTGCGTTCCGCGAAAGCGCTATGGTGGTGGAGGTGTTAGAAGAACTTTTGGGTGCCGGCTTTCCGGAAGAAACAGCTCTTCAAATGTTGAATACAGCCATGGTTATGGGACGGGAAGAGGTGCGATTTTCTACCATTGACATGTCTTTGTTTCATTTGTACACGGGAAAGTTTGAAACCATTAAGGCAGGTGCATCCACCACATTTATAAAGCAAAAGGGAAAAGTAGAGAGAATCAAATCTACCAGCCTCCCGATGGGCGTGATGTCAAAGTTGGAGGCAGACAAAACGGAACGTCAGCTAGAGGACGGGGATATGGTCATCATGATTACAGATGGTGTTATGGATGCGCTCCCGGTCGGGGAACAGGATTTCCTGATGCAGATGATTATAGAGGGCACCCAGATTCAAAATCCGAAGGAGATGGCACATCATATTTTGGAACAGGTTTTGAAGTGTTCGGGGGAGATACCGTTAGATGATATGACTGTCCTTGTTATTGGTATATGGAGTCTTGAAAAATGACGTAGAATGAGATAGAATTGTTGTCATGAAAGATAAAGTTAGAAATCACATGGACAAGTGGCAGATGCTGCAAAGTGAAGATTGCGTGATTGTAGGCGTATCGGGGGGAGCTGACTCCATATGCCTTCTTTTGCTGCTTTCACAATTGCAAAAGGAAATAGGCTTTCGTATGGTGGCTGTTCATGTGAATCATGGTCTTCGAGGCTTGGATGCAGATGCGGATGAAGCGTATGTCAAAGAGTTCTGTAAAGAATTAGGTGTTATATGTGAAATTTATTCTGCGGATGTGGAATTAATTTCAAAGAAACGGAAACAATCTACTGAGGAAGCAGGTAGGGAGGTTCGCAGAGAATTTTTTGAGGATGCCATGAGAAAGTATCATGGAACTAAAATTGCACTTGCGCATCATCAAAATGATAGTGCAGAAACATTTTTTATAAATTTGGCAAGAGGCACAGGGCTTCGAGGCCTCGGCGGAATTGCACCGGTTAACGGTAATGTGATTCGCCCACTATTGTGCTTGAAAAGAGAAGAGATTGAGAATTATCTTAAACAGGAGGGAATCTCATATTGCACAGATGACACCAATTATGGTGATGAATATACGAGAAACCGTATTCGAAACCATACCATACCATACTTGCAGGAGCAAGTGAATCAAAGAGTGGTAGAGCATATGAATGAAACCATGGAGCAGATTCGGCAGGTGCAAGGCTTCTTGGATGAACAGGTGCAGAGGTACTGGGAAGGGAGTGTAGTGGCTGTTGAAAGCGGACACTTGATTTCAGAAGAAGCTTATCTGCAGATTCCGGAGGCTATTAAGCCACTACTGATTCGAAGGGTGTTAACTACTGTTTCCGGTAAGGAAAAAGATTTGGAGTCGGTTCATGTAAGGCAGCTACAGGAATTATTCCAGAAACAAGTAGGGCGCAAAACAGATTTGCCTTATCAGATGGAAGGAAGACGTGTGTATGAGGGGATTCTTGTTTGTGTAAAAGAAAATTACTCAAAACAGATATTAGAAGAAGTTATTTTTGATATACATGATAAAGAGGGAAATTTTCATATAGGGAAAAAACAGATTTTTTGTAGAGTAACAGACGAATATGTAGAAAAAAGTCACACCAAACTGTTCAATTGTGATATAATAAAAAACAATATTTCTATACGAACAAGGAGACAGGGAGATTACATTACAATCCATGAAGATGGCAGAACGCAGAAGCTTAAGTCCTATTTTATCAATGAGAAAATCCCACAAGAGAAAAGGGATGAAATATTACTCGTTGCGGATGGCAGTCATGTGTTATGGATTGTGGGGTATCGAACGAATCCGGTATATGAAGTCAAAACGAATACGAAGCGTGTTTTGGCAATACAAATAGATGAAGGAGATCATTATGGCAGAGAAAATTAGAGTCTTAATCTCAGAGGAAGATGTGGATGCAAAGATTGCAGAAATTGGAAAACAAATTAGTGAAGACTATGCAGGTGAAGCAGTACATTTATTGTGTATTTTAAAGGGTAGTGTGTTCTTTACCTGTGAGCTTGCAAAACGTATTACGGTGCCGGTTTCATTGGATTTTATGAGTGTGAGCAGTTATGGTGACGGAACTGCTTCTAGCGGTATTGTAAAGATTGCGAAGGACTTAGATGAAACAATTGAGGGAAAAAATGTAATCGTGATTGAAGATATCATTGATTCCGGAAGAACATTGCATTATCTATTAGATGTTTTGCAAAAGAGAAAGCCAAAGAGTATGAAGCTTTGTACACTTTTGGATAAACCAGAAAGACGTGTGAGGGATGTAAAAGTGGATTATACAGGTTTCGCTATTCCAGATGAATTTGTAGTGGGATACGGTCTTGATTATGCGCAAAAATATAGAAATCTGCCATACATTGGCGTTGTAGAGGGTTTAGAGTAGGAGGAATAATAGTTTGAATAAGAAAAGTAAAAGTGCGGGTGGTTTTCCGACACTTCTTATTATTGTGTTTGTTTTTGGGCTGTATTGGTTTATCAGTCAAATGAACATCCAGCAGAATAGTTTTACTTACAAGGAATTTACAGATGCATTGAAGGCAGGAGAAGTGGTTTCTGTAGTAGTAGAACAAAGCAAAGCTGTACCAACCGGAAGTCTTGAACTTAAGTTAAAGGATGGGGACATGAAATATGTGAATGTTTCCGATGTGAATGAGGCGCAAGATGTATTGGAAAAGGCCGGGATTACAGAGATTGATGTTAGGGATGTACCGGAAGAGTCCTGGTTAATGACAACCTTAGTACCTACACTTTTGATTATTGGTGGTGTTGCTGTTCTATTTATTCTAATGAACAGACCAACAGGAGCGAACGCGAAAGCGATGAACTTTGGACGTAACCGTGCGAAAATGAGTAATCCATCGGATAAGCACATTACATTTGCTCAAGTTGCAGGACTTAAGGAAGAGAAAGAAGAATTAGAGGAAATCGTAGACTTCCTTAAAAGTCCAAAGAAATATATTCAAGTTGGAGCCAGAATTCCAAAGGGTGTGCTTCTGGTAGGTCCACCGGGAACAGGCAAGACCTTACTTGCAAAGGCAGTTGCCGGAGAAGCGGGCGTTCCGTTCTTTACCATTTCCGGTTCTGATTTTGTAGAAATGTTTGTTGGTGTGGGTGCATCCAGAGTAAGAGACTTATTCGAAGATGCGAAAAAGAATGCACCATGTATTATCTTTATTGATGAAATTGATGCGGTTGCGAGACGTAGGGGTACCGGTCTCGGCGGTGGACATGATGAAAGAGAACAGACACTGAACCAACTTCTGGTAGAGATGGATGGATTCGGTGTGAATGAGGGCATCATTGTAATGGCAGCAACTAACCGCGTGGATATTTTGGACCCGGCTATTTTGAGACCAGGTCGTTTTGACAGAAAGGTTTCTGTTGGTCGTCCGGATGTGAAGGGCAGAAAAGAAATTCTGGATGTGCATGCCAAGAACAAACCGCTGGGAGATGATGTGGATTTGATGCAGGTGGCACAGACAACAGCAGGATTTACGGGTGCAGACCTTGAGAACCTTTTAAATGAGGCTGCTATTTTGGCGGCGAAGGAAAACCGCGCTTATATTAAGCAACAGGATATACAACAGTCATTTGTGAAGGTTGGTATTGGTGCAGAAAAGAAGAGCAAGGTTGTTTCTGAAAAAGAAAAGAGAATTACAGCTTATCATGAAGCAGGGCATGCGATTTTGTTCCATCTTCTCCCAGATGTTGGCCCTGTGTACAGCGTGTCGATTATTCCGACAGGTAGCGGCGCTGCGGGATATACTATGCCACTTCCTGAAAAGGATGAGATGTTTAACACAAGAGGAAAGATGTTACAAGAGATTACCGTATCTCTTGGAGGTCGCGTGGCAGAAGAACTTGTTTTTGATGATATTACAACCGGCGCTTCACAGGATATCAAACAGGCAACAGCAATGGCAAAAGCCATGGTTACAAAGTTTGGTATGTCACAGGAGCTTGGATTAATCAATTATGACCATGATAATGAAGAGGTCTTTGTAGGAAGAGATTTTGCAAACCAAGGCAGAGGCTACGGGGAAGAAGTTGCAGGAAAGATTGACCGAGAAGTGAAACGTATTATTGATGAATGTTATGCAGAGGCAAAACGCATTATCAAAGAAAATAATAATGTGTTGGAGGCATGCTCGGCATTATTGTTAGAAAAAGAAAAAATTACAGGCGAAGAGTTTGAGGCATTATTTTATGAATAGAGAAGCTTTGTTCAGTGATGGAACCAGTCAATATCTGGTTCCATCTGAACCAAAAGAATTTGAAATGGTTACTATTCGCTTCCGTACTGCAAAAAAAGATGTGGATTTTGTGCGCGTAATTTCCGGATCACGCGCATTTGTTATGCGTAAAGCATATACGGAAGGCGATTTTGATTACTATGAAGTAAAGTGGAAAATGTCGGACCAGAAGTTTGAGTATTGTTTTGAGATAAACGGCAGAGATGAACACGGGCGAAGTCAGGTTGTTTATTACAATCGGCTTGGTGTTTCCGATTGTGTTAGACAAGAGTATGCATTTGCTATTGTACCGGGCTTTGCCACTCCAGACTGGGCTAAGGGTGCTGTTATGTACCAGATTTTTGTAGACCGTTTTTTTAATGGTGACAAAACCAATGATGTGGAAACCGGCGAATACATCTACATAGGAGAACCTTGTGACCGAGTGACGGATTGGAGCAAGTATCCGGCCTACATGGGCATTCGTGAGTTTTACGGTGGAGATTTGCAGGGTGTTATGGATAAGCTCGATTATCTGCAGGAGCTTGGTGTAGAGGTTATTTATTTTAATCCGCTTTTTGTCTCTCCGTCCAACCACAAATATGATATTCAAGATTATGATTATATCGACCCTCATTATGGGAAGATTGTAGTTGATGGCGGCGAGAATCTGGCAGAGGGTCAGAAGGATAACCACTATGCAACAAAATATAGACAACGTGTGACTGCGAAAGAAAACCTGGAAGCAAGTAATCAGTTGTTCGTTGAGTTGGTAGATGAAATGCATAAGCGTGGCATGAAGGTGATTATTGACGGTGTCTTTAATCACTGTGGTTCCTTTAATAAATGGATGGATAGAGAACGCATTTATGAGGGAACACAAGGGTATGCCCCTGGCGCGCATATTTCAGAGCAAAGTCCATATAGAAGTTTCTTTAGATGGTTTTCTAATGGGACGTATGACGGATGGTGGGGACATGATACCTTGCCAAAACTGAATTACGAGGGTGATTCCCAGCTGGAAAACTATATTTTGGAGATTGGTAAAAAGTGGGTTTCACCACCATATAATGTGGATGGCTGGCGTTTGGATGTGGCGGCAGACTTGGGACACAGTAATGAATATAATCATCAATTCTGGAAAAAATTCCGCAAGGCTGTAAAAGAGGCAAATCCAAATGCAATTATTCTGGCAGAACATTATGGCAATGCGAAGGATTGGCTCCAAGGTGATGAGTGGGATACGATTATGAACTATGATGCATTTATGGAACCGGTAACCTGGTATCTTACAGGAATGGAAAAGCATAGTGACGGTCAAAAACCGGAACTTTGTGGAAATGCAGAAGTGTTTGTAGACACCATGAAGTATCAGATGATGAATTTGCACACACAATCCTTGCTTGTATCCATGAATCAGTTATCAAATCACGACCACTCCAGATTTCTTACAAGGACAAATCGTATGGTTGGCCGTGTCAGTCATCTGGGATATGAAGCAGCAGAACGATATGTTGACGAGGCGGTTATGCGTCAAGCGGTTGTAATGCAAATGACCTGGACAGGTGCGCCTACTCTTTATTATGGTGATGAAGCCGGTGTGTGTGGATTCACAGATCCGGATAATCGTAGGACTTATCCTTGGGGCAAGGAAAATCAAGAACTCCTTAGATTTCATAAAGAGGCAATTCGCATTCATAAAGAAAGCAGTGCATTAAGAACAGGTTCTTTGGATATTCTATATGGAGAGAATAGTATTGTGGCTTACGCGCGTTTTGATAAAGACGAGACGATAGTTGTAGTCGTTAACCGTGGCTCTGAGAAAAATGAGCTTACGATTCCTGTTTGGAGAGCAGAGGTACCTAAACAGTGTGAAATGGAACAGATACTATACACCTATACGGATGGGTATTCCGATGATAGAGTGTTGCTTCCGGTGGATGAAGGAAATCTCACATTATACATGGGAGAAAACGCCGCTGCTGTTTTGAGATATAAAAAATAGTAGTTGCATTATTACACGAAATATGATATAAACTATTATTGTCAGATAAAATCTGACATATGGATGGGTTCCCGAGTGGCCAAAGGGGGCAGACTGTAAATCTGTTAGCAACGCTTTCGGTGGTTCGAATCCACCTCCATCCATTGAAAAGGCGATTACGTTTTCGTAATCGCCTTTTGTAGTTCGTTGACTGTTTTTGCCCATTTTTGCCGTTTAAATATTGAAATGGGTATAGAATAGCTTGATAGAGGGTCTAATACCCATATTTTTTATAAATCATGGGTATTTTTACTATATATTGGTTGTTTTATAGAAAGTGCAGCCCTTTAAAATGCTTTTTTAACTGTTTTTTTGCTTGTTACTGGGTATAATCTTCCCCAACAGTCCGGTTTATACCCATTTGCCGTGTTTAAAATGTACCGTATAACGTGGATACGTAAAAAATTTCTTGTAAATGATTTCCAAATTTCTTTTTTGGTTGATGTGTGATATACTGTAAGCAAGTTTATAATGTAACTATTCAGAAATTCAAGTAAAATAGGACGTAAGAAGACTATTTTAATTGGTATTGTTTTATTGGGTTCTTGTTTCCTTGTTGCAGGCTTGTATCCAAATTACCACGTAACTATGGTAATTTTCTTTGGTATTATCGGGTTTATTTATTACCATGAGTCAGGTGAAGCATGGGGATTCGAAACCGATGCCGAAGAAGGATATATTAGAAAACTTGGATGTGGATGATTAAAACGAGATAGAAGGTGAAAATCATGGGATGGTTAATCGCGTTATTAATACTGGTGCTGGCATATTTATTTTTAATTGCGCCAAGAATGATAGGAAAACCAAATCGATTGCCGCTTTATGGAGTCCATTATGCCCACAGAGGCTTGTTTGACAATGAAACATATTATGCACCGGAAAATTCCATCGCTGCGATTCAAAAAGCTGTTGAGGCAGGCTATGGGATTGAATTTGATGTGCAGCTTAGTAAGGACAATGTGCCGGTTGTGTTTCATGACGCATCGCTAAAGCGGATGTGTGGCGTGGAAGGAAAGGTATGGGAATATACCATAGAGGAATTACAGAAACTAAAATTGGGAAAATCCAATGAGACCATTCCTACATTTGCGCATGTGTTAGAAATCGTAGACGGACGAGTTCCGCTTATTATTGAATACAAGATGGACCGTGTAAATACAAAAGTGTGCGAGCTTGGTAATGCGCTATTGCAAAAATATGAAGGCGTTTATTGTATTGAATCTTTTCATCCCCTTGCGGTTCTTTGGTATCGCACGCATAGACCGGATGTGATTCGTGGACAGTTAAGTCAGGATTACGCGAAAACAGAATATAAAGGGATACAGTATTGGTTGATGAAAAACCTATTAACCAATTTCGTGACACGACCGGATTTTATTGCATATAAACATAGCGATTTTAGAAATTTATCTCGTCGCATTTGCAGAGCGCTTGGTGCATTGTCGGTAGCGTGGACTGTTCGA
The DNA here is from genome assembly GCA_045654105.1 of Faecalimonas sp. Taxonomy (GTDB): domain Bacteria; phylum Bacillota; class Clostridia; order Lachnospirales; family Lachnospiraceae; genus Faecalimonas. Next base: position 14,519 of record JAZOMR010000145.1, read on the forward strand.
AGCCAAGAGCAATACGAAAAGGCAAAAGCACATTTCGATTTATTCATATTTGACAGCTTTATGCTGTGATAAACTCACATTTTAACAGGAGGGTTATACATGAGAGATGTAACAATTACAGATTCAATTTTATACGTAGGAGTGGACGATAAAACATTAGACTTATTTGAGAGTCAGTACATTATACCAAATGGAGTATCTTACAATTCCTATGTGATTTTAGATGAAAAAGTGACCGTGATGGATACTGTAGATGCGAGAGCAACGGAAAGCTGGCTTTCGAATTTGGATGCTGCATTGGCGGGAAGAGACGTGGATTACTTAGTGGTTTCTCATATGGAGCCGGACCATGCATCTAATATTAAGAATATAATGGACAAGTATCCGAATCTTAAGGTGGTTGGAAATGCAAAAACATTTGCAATGATTCCACAATTTTTTGATGTAGATATATCAGACCGCACGGTTGCTGTAAAAGAAGGCGACACCTTGTGTCTTGGAAAGCATACGTTGCAGTTCTTTATGGCGCCGATGGTTCACTGGCCGGAGGTTATGGTGACATATGAGCAGACAGAAAAAATTCTGTTCTCGGCAGACGGTTTTGGTAAATTTGGTGCGCTTGATGCGGATGAGGCATGGACATGTGAAGCTAGACGATACTATTTCAATATTGTTGGGAAATATGGCGCCCAAGTACAAGCGCTTCTAAAGAAAGCAGCAACCTTGGATATTCAGATGATATGTCCGCTTCATGGACCGATTTTAAAAGAGGATTTAGGATACTATATTGGTAAATACGATATTTGGAGCAAATATGAACCTGAGGATGAGGGCGTATTCATTGCATATGCATCTATTCATGGAAATACAGCAAAGGCGGCGAAGAAGCTTGCTGAAATGTTAGAAGAAAAAGGCGCTAAGCGAGTTGCTATCGCTGACCTATCCAGAGATGATATGGCAGAGGCGGTTGAAGATGCGTTCCGTCATAGCAAATTAGTTGTTGCATCTTCTACTTATGATGGGGGCTTATTCCCTTGCATGGAAGACTTCTTAGCCCATCTGAAGGCTAAAAACTATCAGAAGAGAACAGTTGCTATGATGGAAAATGGAAGCTGGGCTCCAGTGGCGGCAAAAAAGATGCGCGAATATTTTGAAGGAATGAAGGAAATTACCCTTTGCGAGCCAGTTGTTACGATTAAGTCTACGATGAAGGATGACACATTAAAAGTAATGGAAGAATTGGCTGAGAAATTAGTTTAATATTGATATTTAATACAAGAAGCCCTGAAGGTTTGATTACCTTCAAGGCTTTTCTGTTTGAACAATATCCTATTTTGTCCCTAAGCTTACGCCTCTAATTTAGAATAAGCTGCCTCATCACATACAACTGTTACATCTGGATGTAATTGCAGGATAGAACCTGGAACAGCTGGTGTAATTGGACCTGTAATACATTTCTGTAATGCATCAGCCTTGTCTTCGCCAGATACTACGATTACGATTTTCTTTGCTGACATGATTGTACCGATACCCATTGTAAGAGCCTTACGTGGAACAGCATCAGCAGATTCAAAGAAACGTTTGTTAGCTTCGATTGTTCTTTCTGTTAATGTTACACAGTGAGTACATTTTTTGAATTCATCAGCAGGTTCGTTAAAACCGATATGTCCGTTGTGACCAAGTCCTAATAACTGCATATCAATTCCACCAAGTTCTTTGATTACTGCTTCATATCTTGCACATTCTGCGTCTGGATCTTCTGCATTACCATTTGGAAGATTTGTATTGTTTTTATCAATATTTACATGATTGAACAGATTGTCATTCATGAAGTAATAGTAACTTTGGTCATGTGTGATTGGAAGGTCTTTATATTCATCCAAGTTCACGGTGTTAATGTTAGAGAAATCAATGTCTCCATTTTGATTTTTCTTAATTAATTCCGCATATGTACCGATTGGTGTAGAACCTGTAGCAAATCCCATAACACTGTCTGGTTTTAAAGTGATTTGTGCGGCAATAATATTTGCTGCAGCTTTACTCATTTCGTCATAGTTTTTCGTTTTGATAATTCTCATTGTCGTATTCTCCTATTCTTTAATATTTGAGATTGTAACATATATATTCTAATATATACCAATATTATTAATTTGGCTATCTTTTTTTTATGGCTAAATAGTAAAAAAACATATGGCTAAATAGTAAAAAAACATGTTGACATTCGTGAAAAGGCATGATAATATAATTTTCGTGCTGAAGAAACAGTTACATAGGAAAGCCCAGATAGCTCAGTCGGTAGAGCAAGGGACTGAAAATCCCTGTGTCGCTGGTTCGATTCCGGCTCTGGGCATTTAGTCCAAATTGAATAGTTATTATGCGGGTGTAGTTCAATGGTAGAACAC
>JAZOMR010000146.1:0-3670 GCA_045654105.1 Faecalimonas sp.
GCCAAAGAAACGGCAGAAAGCTCCGTTTCACCCACTGCACCGACCATAATAGTATCCATCATATTGACACCGGAAGTAATGAGCCCCTGTATGGCAATCGGGACAGCAATTTTCGCTACCGTACTATAAAACTTTTTATCTTTGATAAATAAACTTTGCATAATCTCTTTTCTCTTTTGCCATAAATAACTTGCTAACATAATATTCTACCGCAAGTTGTGCATATTTACAAGTCCTTAATTACGGTGGTATTGACATGCCTCGATTTTCTAGGTATAATATACATAGATAACCGAGGTAAACAGAAAGGAGCTCTTATGAAGAATGAAAAAAGCCTGTTGTCCGGCAATACACCAATGCTCATCCTGGCGCTTTTAAAGGACGGAGATAAATATGGTTACGAAATGGTTTCTGAGCTGGCACGCCGTTCGGATAATACCTTTGAATTAAAAGAAGGTACCTTGTATCCTCTCTTACACACACTGGAAAAAAATAAATTTGTACGTTCTTATACACAAATGACACCGGGCGGCCGGGAACGCAAATATTATCAGCTTACTAAGAATGGGCTTGCAGAATTAGAATACAAAGAAGCAGAATGGAGATTATTTTCTGAAAAGGTTAATGTCGTTCTTGGATTTGCAAATCCCTAAACAGGAGGTGCTTTATGGCTAGATTTTTGTTAGACTTTGACCGGTGGTGTAAAGAAGCTACCCGAAAAATTAAATATTGTCCCGACAGACAGGCCGTTTATTCAGAGCTTCATCAGCACTTACAGGACCGTTACCAGGACTTTATAGACCAAAATATGGAACATGAAGAGGCCGTGCAAAAGGCCTTGCAGGCCATGGGTAATGCCAAAGAACTGGCTCCTATGTTGGCAGCGATACATCGTCCTTTCTGGGGTTATATGTACACTTTGAGTAAGTGGATATTCTTTTTGACTGTAATCATGATGCTGTATAATCTGCTGCCTTGGCTGAGAGACCTGTCCTTTATAGATAATACAAAACGGCACACTACATATGGCGATAAATACAATGTTTATACCGATACCGAATATGAAGACGATTATTCCAGGTGGGAACGGATTCTATATCAGGAACCTGATACACAAAAATCTTCCGATGGATATACATTTTCTATCGAGCGTGTAGCCCTTTGGCAGGAGACATTGAAAAATCCGTACGATGCTCAATATGGCGTGTGGAATGAACATAGGCTTTGGATGGAATTGAAAGTAACCAATTTAAGACCTTGGACATCTCTTACAGGGGAATACTTTATAGAAAATGATGCTCTGAATTGGTTTTGGGCAGAGGACAGTTTGGGCAATTATTACTACAGCTCAAATGAATTTTCCTATTCGTACCTTCCGTATTTAGGCATGTCCCGTTGTCAGAACGGACTCTTTACCCAATCCTATATCATATTTACGCAAAATTATGTATCTAAGGACGCGGAATGGATCGACCTGCACTATGACAGAAGCGGAAGAGATATCACACTCAGAATTGATTTGACAGGAGGCGACGGCAATGAAGATTAAGACTCATATTCACCTGTTTTATCGCAGATTCTTAAGTCTCTGGACTATGCTCCCCCGCCCGCTTCGCGTGCTGATTTTATTTATCGGAATTATAACAGCCGCGCTCTTTACGTATCTCTTCCGGGGCTCCCCTGCCTTTACGGACGAGCAAAGGTATCGACTGGCAGAAAGGGCTAATCTGGTGGGACCGGCGCAGATACTGGATATACAGGATATACCTCTGTCCAAAAATTATGCTTATAATCGGATTGTTATTGCAGATGACGGAGACGGTATCATTCTGTATGTCTGGAATACGGAAATGAAGCGCTACGATACTTTACTGTACCGGAAAAAAGTGGGGGATGTAACCGTTTATCCGGCGCAGATAAGTCGCTTCGTATACGACCTTCGTGGTTCCAAAGAGCTTGTCCTGCCGGTGTATGCCTTTGACAATTTCCCGAAGGCGGTGCATGCTGAGCTGGATTTGACGTTGCGTTTCGGCTTAAATAATAAAGATTATACTTTTGAATATACCTTAGAAGCCGAACGAGAAAAAGCAGGATTTTTCTCCTTTTATATCCATGTAACCAATCCCTCCGATGCAGAGGCTATGGCCTTAGACGCATTCTCATTTTTGACAGGTAGTCGCTCCTACTCCGGACTGGAAATGGAAGATGGTGCCGTCGCAGACATTCGTTTATATGACAGTAACGACATGCTACTGTATGAAGAATCCCTCATCATTCTTCCGGCTTTCGTGGAAACTATGATAGAGCACGGTGTACCTCTACGATAACATTTAAGGGGATGAGTCCTCCTCATCCCCACATAAATTTTTTATAAATGGTTATCATCATCACCACATTTATAATGAAAACAGACGCACAGTATACAATTCTGTCACTTTTTCGCCCAAACGCCTTGGAAATAAAAGCTCCTAACGCTGTCATCAGGATTGCCAGTATGCTGTAAAGAGCCATGCGTAAATCATTTGCATTGTAAGGAATATTTAACATATTGGTCTGGGCTATTGGTACACAACCGCATCCAAACACCTCTACAAACACCTTACTGTCCAGGATATTGTAAAACGGCGTAATAAGAGGCATTACCAAATAAGGTACTGCCATGAAGTTTTTTCGTTTTTTGTACTTTCCTGTATTCTCTTCCATATGAACCCTCCATGCAAGTTTTCTACTTAAAGCTTACCACGGCAATGAAGCTTGAGCAATTTAATAATTTCAGAAGAATTTCTTAGGAAAAAGTGAATAAAAAAGGAGACCCCAAACTGGAATCTCCCATAAAACGTACTATGAATTATACTAACTCAAGTAAAACTTCCATTGCAGCGTCACCTTTACGTAAGCCAATCTTTACGATTCTGGTGTAACCACCGTTACGGCCTTCGTACTTTGGTGCGTATTCATCGAATAACTTTGCAACCAAGTCAACTTCCTTAGTGTTTTTCTTCTTGCCCTTGTTGGATTCTGGAACTTCAACAACTGGTTCAAGAGCCTTTAACATCTGACGACGAGCGTGTAATCTGCTTGGTAAATCTTTCTTGATTTCCTTTTCTACAGTTGTGTACTTGGTAACTTTCTTACCGTCAACAACTTCTTTTACTCTCTTGCCATCTTTATCTCTTTCAGGAACCTTTGCAGAAACAGTAACCATTTCATAGTTATCTTTTTCTTTAACTGCTAATGCGATTAAACCTTCAGCAATCTTACGAACTTCTTTAGCCTTAGCTTCTGTTGTAACAATTTTGCCGTTAGCAATTAATGCTGTAACCTGATTCTTTAATAATGCTTTTCTCTGTGCAGATGTTCTGCTTAACTTTCTGTATTTAGCCATTTTTAAATATTCCTTTCATTCATGGTGTCATCCGGCTATGCCTTTTGGTCTTATTAACCGAATGCATTTTAGTTGCCATTCATGAGGACTACCCACCCGTACCTTTTTGGATTTACCAGGTGAGCGCATCATGTATTATTCTTCAGAGCTTGAAAACTCTAAACCTAACTCTTTAATCTTAGCCTGAACTTCTTCTAAAGACTTGCGGCCTAAGTTACGTACCTTCATCATATCTTCAGGGGTCTTATTAATTAATTCCTGAACAGTATTGATGCCGGCGCGCTT
>JAZOMR010000147.1:0-3647 GCA_045654105.1 Faecalimonas sp.
ATAGGGCTGACGTTTCGAATGGCATAAATTACTCCTGGTTGGTCCTCAAACATGATAACAAGGGCATAGGTCCCTTTTAATTTACCTGCCACCTTTTGAATCGTTTTGTTTGCATCTCCCTGATAATAATGGTCTAATAAAGCCGCTACTACTTCTGTATCAGTTTCTGAAATTAATTGCTCCTGCAGCTCGTAATCTTCAATTAATTGGCGATAGTTTTCCACAATCCCGTTGTGAACAATGGTTACTTGTCCACAGCGATGTGGATGGGCATTTTTCTTCTGTACGCCCCCGTGGGTTGCCCACCTGGTATGGCCAATGCCGCAGGTCGAAAGAACAGTTTCCTTCTCGCATTCTATTCTCAAATCACGCACTCTCCCTACACATTTATCGATACGCACATTGTCTGTCACGCTCATGACGCGAGCGATTCCCACACTGTCGTACCCTCTATGCTCCAACAATTCTAATGAATCAAGTAAAAGCCGTCCCACATCTTTTGCTCCTGTGTACCCAACAATTCCACACATATAAATTCCCCTTCTTTATTTACATTTATTTTATTATTCTCCCCAAATGACTCCCATTATACCGCGCATATTATAACATCAGCAAATAAAAAAGAGAAGAGCATCTCTCTCTTCTCCTCTGGTACATTATTCCAGTTCTCCTTCCACTTGGTTAATCAATGCAATGTTCGCTTCTTCGATCGCTGACATCTCAACCTTGTCATGGAAATCATCATATGAATAGGTTGGTTTATACCATGATTTTTCTCCAAAATACGCATCCAAATCCGGCTTACCGAAAATCATTCCATGTCTTGCAAAGATTTCATTTCTTGCCAAACGAAGTTTTTCCTTTGACAGTCCCTGCAAATCAGCTCTGGTAAGCTTTCTTGTATTGCTATCTGGCAAAATGTATGTAGAATCCTTTTCCACCTGAGTATCCTCGTCCTGAGTTTCATCATCTTGGGCCTCATCCTCTTGGACTTCGTCATCTTGAATCTCATCTTCTTGTGTATTGTCTTCTTGTACATCGTCCTCTTGGAGGTCGTCCTCATTTTGCTCTACCGGTGGTTTGTTATCTTTCGGTTCTTCCTTCTTATCACCATTTCCTAGTACTAAGATTGCAATAAGGGCCAGAACAGTCAATCCTCCAACAATCGCTGCAATAAGCGCAACCTGCTTCTTGTCCAATCCCTTTTTCACACTGTAATTTTGAAGTTCTTCCTTCACAGCGTCTATTCCGTTTTCAGACTCCTCTTCTTGCACCTTATCTGACACATCTGCATCATCTGATTCATCCACTTCATTCACCAAAGCTTCTACCGGCAAATCCAGTTCCTTGCACAGGCTAGTGTAAAGGTTCTGTGCTACAGTCTCATCCATTATATTGTCAGCAGCCCATTGTTTCAGCGCTTCATACACCATTTCAACTGAAAACTGTACCTTCACCTTATGTTCTTCCTGATAATCCTCCAGCTTCTTGCTGAAGTATTTATGAATATAATTCAGACGATTGATGATGACACCTGCATTGTATCCCGTCATAGCTGCAAGCTCTTTTACGGAATACTTGTCCATGTAAAATGCAACTAAGATCGCATGATACAAATCCGGAAGCTCCATAAAGGTCTCGCAAATCAATTCCTTTGTTTTGTCTGTATCTATACCTTTGCCTGCTTCATATTCTGATTCCAGCAATTCGATAAGCTCCGCCTCACGGGCTTTTTTCTTTCTGAATTTCCCACAACCAAGAATATAGATTTGTTTTGTCATCCATGCTTTTGCATTTATATCTGCCACATTTGCTTCTGCCGCCAGTAAAAACACTTCCTTCATCAGCGCAATGACGTCTTCTTCCTTATTCATAATACTTTTTGCGCGGCAATATAAAGATTGATAAGTTTCCGAAAAAACGGATTTAAAATTCTCCATACTCTACTAACCTCTTTTTCTTGCTTCTTTTGCTATCTTGTACAACTCTTCTGTTGCAAGACGTGTCTTTGCAACAACGTCTCCCTCTGATTTCGGGAAACAATAGTAAGACACATTGTTGTCACCGATGCCGATTACATCTCCGATTTCATACCAATAATAATCTGCATATAAGCTATAGGATGCTGTCACTTTCTGTCTGTAATCCAACTTGCCATCGCATCCTGTCAAGCGAAAGCCCTCTTTATTGTGTTCTAACACACCTTCACCCACACGGTAAATCTTCTTCATATCTACCATCATGCAGATGTCCACCGGAACCTTCAATTCATATGTATTATCTAAAATTTCTTTGCGAACACATTCTCTTTCCCAGCGATACCAGTCCGGTACATGTTCAAACTTACTATCGCCATCTGTTGCCTTCAAGTAGCCATACTCTGTAAGCTCATATTGCTTGCCACACTGCTCACAAGTAATTGTGCTTCCTTTTCCCACCATCTTGCTTTCCGCCATACAATGCGGACATTTGTACAGAACACGGTTTAGCCCTTCTGCACGCTCTGCATCCGGAATGGAAATCTTATTTTCCTGCTGCCATTTGAAATTATCAAAATCAAACTCCTTATTGATAATGTCATTAATTTCATCTGCACTCTTCACAGCCACATCTTCTGTCGAAAGAACATATTTCATATCTGCAGTAACCTGAACTTTTCTCTTACGCAGGCAATTGTACAATGGTTGTCTTGAAAATGCTCCGTATGTACGCACCATTACAACAGGAACGCCTAGCATTTTAATGAAACGACCTATACTATCCGGCAATGGTGTTGCCGTTCCATCAAAGCTGTAACTTGCTTCCGGATACATCACCACTGAACTTTTCAGTTCATTTACGCAGTACATCATATCTCGAATCAACCTTGTATCTGTAACAAATTTGCTTGTTGGGATACAGCCAATCAGTCGCATCAACCATTTCATAATTCCCATAAAGGAATCATTAGTTGCAACGATATTAAATTTTCTTGGAAATAGCACAGACGCCACAATCTCCAAATCAATAAAACTGGAATGATTCATCAAAACCAAGCACGGTTCATCCGATTTCAACTGCTCCATACCAATCTTATTACACTTAAAACGAGCTGCTAACAAATCAAAACTGGAAGCAACTTTTAAAAGTACACGAAAGAACATGCTTTGCTTCATAGGTTTAAACCGCTTCTCCTTCGGCAACGCAATTACATCCTCATATCTTTTGTTTACTACTGTTGTTTTCATCTCTCACTCCGTTAGATTTTCATATCTTTTCCTATTGTACCATGTTCTTTGGAGAAATTCTATTGGAATTTTAGAAGAATCGTGTAGAGCGACACAAAAAAACTCAGAAACCTTTCGTTTCTGAGTTTTAATGCGGATGACAGGAGTTGAACCTGCACGGTCGCCCACTAGAGCCTAAATCTAGCGCGTCTGCCAATTCCGCCACATCCGCATATCCATATGAAATTATGGAATAAAAAACACCAACCGAATTTGTGGTTAGTGTTCAAATGAAGCATCGGGGATTCGAAATGATATGAATACTCAAACCCCGCATAAAGAAAGGAGTTCGGCAACATCATTTTCATTGTCAATAATTCGGTCAATCATTGCCCCAAGTTCACTAAACTTCAAATAATGAAAACAATTAGTTATTATTAT
>JAZOMR010000148.1:0-2838 GCA_045654105.1 Faecalimonas sp.
AAAAAATGCCGTATACAGACCACACAAGGTCCATATACGGCAATTTTTTATTCTGCCACCGGCATTACTGTAATGATGTTTGGATCATCTTCATGCTGGCGAATAATAACCGGCAATTTGTCTCCGGCTGTTTCTACAATAATATCCTTTTCTTTATCAAATACGCTCAACGCAATCTTTAGCTCTCTTTCGTCTACTGCTACTGTTTGTACCTCACCATTTTGGGCACACATTACTGTTGCTGAACTAAGCTCGTCTTTCCCTTGAAATAAAACCTGAGCTTCTCCCTTTTTACTCATTCTGAGTAATGGGTCTTCCATAGTTACTTCGTAAATGGCTAGTGCTTGGAACACCTTACTCAAAGGCGCCTTCCATGCTCCTTTTTTCTCCATTCTTTCAATGAACTGAAGCAAAGCATCCATAGGATAGGCTAATTCTTGCGTCAGAATCATAATAGCATCACTACCACTCCTAATACGCAATTTGTTAGAAACTACTCCTATCTGTACCTTCTTATTGCTTAAATTTCTTACAGCATTACGAAGTTGCTTACCCTCTATCACCACAGTAACCGGTGCATTCTCCTGCCCGTTCTGTTCAGAAGTCTCATCACCTTTATTCTTACTTGCAGGCAATGGTTTGTAAGTTAAATTTCCTGTTTCGGCATAGGCACACCTTGTACCATTACTACTTACAGCACATAACTTCTTCGTTTCTTTAAGAAAACGAATTCCCACACAATGAAGGCCTCTCTTTACTTTGTCATCTCCATAACAACTTGTAGCAAAATTTACAAAGTTTACAAAATCATCCTTTGACATTTCTACTTCCTGCAAAACTGCCTCGTTCTGCTTAAGAGCCACTATCGGTTGACACATCTGCAGTACTACTTTTTGCCCTGCGCCTACAATTGTTACGTCCTTATCAATTGTAATTTCAAGAACCGTATTAATTGCTCCAAATGCATATGCTGCGGATTCCATCTTCTTTCCGTTGACATGAATTTCAATCATATCTTCTTCTGCCGATACATCTTGAATATCAAGTGCCGAAGCCGCTTGAATTTTTCCATCGAAGGCTAATGCAAGACCAACCGGTTTTGAAATTTTCTTACTTGCCTTATAAAATGCTAATTTAATCCCATCATTATCACCTTTTTGGGATGCTGGCGGAATAGCAATAGAAATTTTTCTCATTGCCTCCTCTAAATCTTTACTGTTTACATGAAATTGAAACATAAAATAATCCTCCTTGTTTTTAAAATAAAAAATCGAGAAGCATTTCCAACTCACTTTTGGATTCACTTCCCGAAATTTCTTCTTGTTCTTCTGTTTCTATAATCGTAATCAATGGTTCTTCCTGAACCACAACGTCTAAGATTTCTGTAATAGGCTCCTCCTCAACAAAGGATGTGCCCATATCTAGTAAATCGAGCATATCTTCTCCCGTGAGCCAATCAAATTCGCTCCACGGGTCATCTAAATTAGGTACTTCTTTCAATCCAGTCAATTGAGAGAACGTAGGCATTTTTTCATATTGAACTTCGCCTTTCCCTTGATTATTGCGCTGATTTAAAACGTCCATCATTTTTCGAAGACCACGCTCTTTTTGTTCACTCTTTTCTGCAACCGCTTGTGCAAGCACCACACGTGGATCCACGCCGCGCGCCATTGTAGATAAGCCTTCACTCGAAAATTGTCCTTGAATTGCACTTGTAGCCACCTCTTTTGTCGCGACAAGTTCTACCGCATCAAGTTGTATCGTCCTTTCTGAAACCATGAAGAAAGTTTTGCAATCTTCTGTCTGATTCAAGCGATAAGCACGTCTGCTTGCCTGCCAAATCTTTATCATGTCATACCCTGTCTGATAAAAGATAATTGTTGGATAATTGTAATGTTTTCCTTTATAATTAAATGCAAAATCAAGGCCTGTTGCCACACACTTTGCATTCGTAATAAACACCTTCGCCCCTTCAGATGCTTTCTGATGCATCCACTGCTCTCTTTTTGACGCAGCAGGATACGAACTTTCCAACACAACTACCTCATGTCCTTTCATATGACAATGTTCTTCGATGACATCTTTTAGTCTATAAGTTATGGTACCTTCTCCATCTCCGGTATATTCGCAATATATGAAAACATTTCTATTTTCCTCTTGTTCTTTACAAATCATATCAACCAATGCCCGCTCTTTATTAAGAAGCTTTTGTCCTTCTACTAAATAGGATAAATCAGAAGGGCTAGACACTTCTTCTCCAGTTTGTGGAGATTTAATCGGTTCACGATTATATGGCAGATCTGTATATGATAAAGAAAATTGGAGGAAGCTCCCCATAAGCATTGGGTCCTTTCCTTCTGTCATTGCTTTTTTTAACGTTTTACGTACTTCTGCATACTCTGCATGTATCTCGTTTTCCAACGGCACAACGACGACTTCTTCATATAAATTTGGCAAGTATCTACTCAAATCCGATAAATCCAAAAACAAAGCTGTATCTAGCAAAAACTCTGTAAATATGAGGACAGAAATTCCTGGCAAACAGCGTTGCGGAGTAATAACACGTCCACGTGATGAAGCGTGATACTGGGTGTTCTCAATAACTTCATAAACCGTCTCAACCGTACCATACTGTTCAACAAATCGTCTTTCTCCTTTGGAACCATAGCTGTACCCTTTGCTTTTCATCCTTGCAGGGTCCAATCGATACAAAGTATAGAATAGGTCAGAAGCATATCCTCCGGCGATAGTTCCGGTTAAAGCCATATGTTTTTTGGATGCTTTAATTAAATCGTGCATGGAATATCCTTGGGCACTTCCACCAGCCTTATATTCTTG
>JAZOMR010000149.1:0-16945 GCA_045654105.1 Faecalimonas sp.
ATTATATGCATCTGTCCATAGAATGTCAATGATCTTTTATATCTTTTCTAGTTGTGTTTTTCGTTAAAATAGATATAATATAGTTATCTTATGGTTAGAGGTTATGATATGAAAAAGTTAAAAGAAACACTAAAAAGAATACGAATAACTAACATTTTAATGCTTACAATTGCTGGTATTGTGAATGCGTTTGGTATTACAGTCTTTTTAATGCCAGTCAATTTATACGACAGTGGAATCTCGGGGACATCTATCCTTTTAGATCAATTAACACCTGAATGTTTAACCCTTTCCGTTTTTCTTATAGTATTGAATATCCCGCTGTTTTTATTTGGATTGAAAAAACAAGGGATAACATTTACTCTATATGCGGTCTATGCTGTTTGTGCTTACTCGGTATTTGCATGGTTGATTACGGATGTGTTACCGATTGATGTTAGTATTGCATCCCCGTTGGCGGGCACAGATTTGCTGCTTTGTGCACTATTTGGTGGTGTCATCTCTGGTATTGGAAGCGGAATTGCAATTCGATATGGGGGAGCAATGGACGGAATAGAAGTTATGGCAGTCATTTTTGCAAAACCTCTTGGCATTACTGTTGGGACATTTGTAATGGTTTATAATGTGCTTCTTTATATCGTTTGTGGCTTTATTTTAAATAGCTGGATATTACCACTGTATTCCATTGTGACGTATGCTGCAGCATTAAAAACGATAGACTTTATTGTTGATGGTATCGATAGGGCAAAGTGTGCAATTATCATTACGGAACAGCCAAATGAAATATGCGATAAATTATGTGAAGTATTTGGAAGCGGTGTAACCTATATGGAAGCGAAGGGTGGATACTCTAGCAAGGATAAATGGATGATATATTTCATAGTTAATCGTTATCAAGTCGTTAGAATGAAGGAACTCGTTCACGACATAGACCACCATGCCTACATAACTATTAGTGAAGTGGCGGATGTCTTTTCTAATAATCACAAGTAATAACAACAAGATATTGTGTCTTTATAATCATAAAAAAACACAATATCTTGTTGTTTTTTATATTGACGAACACAAATCTTAGTGTTACAATGATTGAACGAGGGTTGTATTTTGTACGGAGGAAGAAAGATGTATCAAGTAAAGAAGAGAGATGGGAAGATTGCAGATTTTAATCTGCAAAAGATAGCAGCGGCTATCACGAAAGCATTTGAAGCACAAGAAATGGACACGCATCCGGATATTATTGATATGCTTGCATTGAAAGTAACGGCGGACTTTAGTGCAAAGATTAAAGATGGATTTGTACGTGTGGAGGACATCCAGGATAGTGTAGAATCTGTGCTCATTCAAGCGGGATATAGCGAAGTTGCGAAGGGCTATATCTTGTATCGTAAGCAAAGAGAAAAGATTCGTAACATGAAGTCAACGGTTCTTGATTATAAAGAAATCGTGGACAACTATGTAAATGTCAATGACTGGCGTGTAAAAGAGAACTCTACAGTAACATACTCTGTAGGCGGTCTTATCTTAAGTAACTCAGGAGCAATTACAGCAAACTATTGGCTGTCAGAAATCTATGATGAAGAAATCAGCAACGCTCATAGAAATGCTGATATTCACATCCATGATTTATCTATGCTTACAGGTTACTGTGCAGGATGGTCATTGAAACAATTAATTCAAGAAGGTCTTGGCGGAGTGGTTGGAAAGATTACATCTGCACCTGCTAAACACTTATCTACATTGTGTAACCAGATGGTAAACTTCTTGGGGATTATGCAAAATGAATGGGCAGGAGCACAAGCATTTTCTTCATTCGATACCTATCTTGCACCATTTGTAAAAGTAGACAACTTAAATTATGACCAAGTAAAAAAATGTGTGGAATCATTTGTATATGGTGTAAACACACCGAGCCGTTGGGGTACACAGTCACCATTTACTAACATTACTTTAGACTGGACAGTACCAAACGACCTTGCAGAACTTCCGGCAATTGTTGGCGGCAAGGAAATGGATTTCAAATACAAAGATTGTAAGAAAGAAATGGATATGGTAAACAAGGCATTCCTTGAAATCATGATTGAAGGTGATGCGAACGGACGTGGATTCCAATATCCAATTCCAACATATTCAATTACAAGAGACTTTGACTGGTCAGATACAGAAAACAACCGCTTATTATTTGAAATGACAGCAAAATATGGTACGCCATATTTCTCAAACTACATCAACAGCGATATGGAACCAAGTGATGTAAGAAGTATGTGCTGCCGTCTGAGATTAGATTTGCGTGAACTTCGTAAGAAATCCGGTGGATTCTTCGGTAGTGGTGAAAGCACAGGTTCTGTTGGTGTTGTAACAATCAACATGCCAAGAATTGCTTATCTTTCAAATGATGAGAGCGAATTTTACAGAAGACTGGACCGCTTGATGGATATTGCGGCTCGTTCACTGAGTGTAAAACGTTCTATCATTACCAAACTTTTAGATGAAGGTTTATATCCATATACTAAGAAATATCTTGGAACATTTAACAACCATTTCTCAACAATCGGTTTGGTTGGTATGAATGAAGCAGGCTTAAATGCAAAATGGTTACAGGCTGATATGACACATGAGAAGACTCAGGAATTCTCAAAACAAGTGCTTAATCACATGAGAGAAAGACTTTCAGATTATCAGGAAATGTATGGCGACCTTTACAACTTGGAAGCTACTCCTGCTGAGTCAACAACATATCGTCTTGCAAAACATGACCTTGCAAGATATCCAGATATTATCACAGCAGCAGAAGAAGGCGGGGCACCATACTATACAAACAGCTCACATCTTCCAGTTGGATATACATCTGACATTTTTGAAGCACTTGACATTCAAGATGAATTGCAGACATTGTATACATCAGGAACTGTATTCCACGCTTTCTTGGGTGAGAAGCTTCCTGATTGGAAGGCGGCAGCAGACTTAGTTCGCAAGATTGCTAACAACTACAAACTGCCATACTACACAATGTCACCAACATATTCTATCTGTAAAGACCACGGTTATTTGACAGGTGAACAATATACATGTCCACATTGTGGTGGTGCAACAGAAGTTTACAGCCGTATTACAGGTTACTACAGACCGGTTCAGAACTGGAATGATGGTAAGTCTCAGGAATACAAAGAACGTAAAGTATACGATATTGCAAACTCAAAGTTGACAAGATGTGAATGTGAAGAAACAGAAGATGTGACTGCAGGAAGTGTTGCAGAAGCACCGGTAGCAGCTGCGCCAGCTAATAAGACAATGTTGTTTACAACAAAGACATGTCCAAACTGCAGAATCGTATGTGCAATGTTAGAAGATGCTAATATCGATTATGAAAAAATCGATGCAGATGAAGCACCGGAATTGGTAGCAGAGTTTGGTATCAGACAAGCACCTACTTTAGTAGTTGTAAAAGATGGACAAGCTGAAGTGTATGCAAACGCATCAAGCATCATCGGGTATATTGGGGAGATTTAAAATATATAATAAAGAAAAGAAAGTTACAACATGGAAAGGGTTGTAACTTTCTTTTTGTAATTTGGTGTTCCCATAAATTGTATAAAATAAAGGATTGACGAATCTTAAAACGAATACTATAATACAAATATATTTGAAAAGCGTTGACGGAACGAGTAACTATTTGGCAATATCCAGAGAGAGAAGCATTTGGTGGAAGCTTCTTATATGAAAGAATAGTGAAGACCACTCCTGAGCTGTGCGCGACATAAGCGTTACCGTAATTCTGCGTTAAAGATATAAGAGTGAAATATTAAGGTGGAACCGTGTGTTAGATTTAATGCACCCTTAAATGGCCTAGGCTATTTAAGGGTGTTTTTTTATAGCACTGATACCCCCAAAAGATTTACAAAAATGACTGTTCGCAGTCTATAAAATTCAGGAGGAATAACAAATGAAAGTAATGTTAAAAGATGGTTCAAGCAAAGAGTTTGAAAGTGGCGTTTCAGTGCTTGATATTGCAAGAGAAATCAGCGAAGGTCTTGCAAGAGCAGCATGTGCCGGAAAAGTAAATGGTGAAGTTGTAGATTTAAGAACAGAAGTGAATGAAGATTGTGAGTTGGAAATCCTTACATTCAGAGATAATGAGGGTAAGAAGGTCTTCAGACACACGGCATCTCACGTTATGGCTCAGGCTGTGAAAAGACTGTATCCAGATGCAAAATTAGCAATCGGACCTGCAATTGAAGATGGTTTTTACTATGACTTTGATAGAGCAAGTGCATTTACACAAGAGGAACTTGCGGATATCGAAAAAGAGATGAAGAAGATTGTAAAAGAAAATATTAAGTTAGAAAGATTTACACTTCCAAGAGAAGAAGCAATCAAATTCATGGAAGAAAAGGAAGAGCCATACAAAGTGGAACTTATAGAGGACCTTCCGGAGGATTCAATCATTTCTTTTTATAAGCAAGGAGATTTTGTAGACCTTTGTGCCGGTCCACATCTTATGAGTACAAAAGGTATTAAAGCATTTAAATTAATTTCTTCTTCCATGGCTTACTGGAGAGGCGATTCTAACAAGGCGCAATTACAACGTATCTATGCGACAGCATACGACAACAAAGAAGATTTAGCAGCGCACATGGAACGCTTAGAAGATATTAAGAAACGCGACCACAACAGACTCGGCCGTGAAATGGAACTTTTTGCAACAGTTGACGTAATCGGACAAGGTCTTCCGTTAATGCTTCCAAAGGGAACAAAGATGATTATGAAGCTTCAAAGATGGATTGAGGATTTGGAAGATAAAGAGTGGGGATACGTTCGTACCAAGACTCCATTAATGGCAAAATCTGATTTGTACAAGATTTCAGGACACTGGGATCACTACAAAGATGGAATGTTCGTACTGGGTGATGAAGAAGTGGATAAGGAAGTGTTTGCCCTTCGTCCGATGACATGTCCGTTCCAATATTTTGTTTATAAAAATTCGCAAAAATCATACCGTGACCTTCCTTACAGAATGGGTGAAACATCTACCTTATTCCGTAATGAAGATTCCGGGGAAATGCATGGCCTCACACGTGTACGTCAGTTTACAATCAGTGAGGGTCATAATGTAATTCGTCCTGACCAGGCAGAAGAAGAACTTCAAAACTGCTTAAACCTTGCAATTCACATTTTGACAACCTTGGGATTGCAGGATGATGTGACATACCGTTTGTCAAAATGGGATCCAGAAAACAAGGCAAAATACCTTGGGGATGAGGCTTATTGGGAAAGCACACAGGATGCTCTTCGTCAAATCTTGATTGAGAAGGGAATCAATTTCGTGGAAGCAGATGGTGAAGCTGCATTCTACGGACCAAAGATTGATATTCAGGCTAAGAATGTTTATGGTAAAGAAGATACCATGATTACGATTCAGTTAGATTGTGCAATTGCAGAAAAATTTGATCTGTATTATATCGACCAGGAAGGCGCAAAGGTACGTCCTTACATCATCCATAGAACATCTCTTGGATGTTATGAAAGAACACTTGCATGGTTGATTGAAAAATATGCCGGAAAATTCCCGACATGGTTATGTCCGGAACAAGTACGTATCTTGCCAATCTCAGAAAAATATGCAGACTATGCTGAGAAGGTTCGCAAAGAACTTGCTATGAATGGCGTAGATGTAACAGTTGACAATCGTTCAGAAAAGATTGGCTACAAGATTCGTGATGCAAGACTCAACAGACTTCCATATATGCTCATTGTTGGTGAGAAGGAGGAAGCAGAAGGACTTGTTTCTGTAAGAAGTCGTTTTGCAGGCGATGAAGGACAGAAATCTATCGATGCATTTGTAGAACAGATTTGTAAAGAAATCCGTACAAAAGAAATCAGAAAAGAAGAAGTTCAAGAAGAAAAATAGAGGTGATCGTATGAAACTTGGATTTATCGGATGCGGGAATATGGCGAGCGCCATTATGAGTGGCATCATTTCCAATGGACTAATTCAGGCAGATGAGATTATAGGGGCAGATGTATTTGCCCCAAGCAAAGAAAAAGCAAAAGCGACTCTTGGTATTCAGATTGCAGAAAGCAACATCGAAGTGGTAAAAAAAGCAGATGCGTTTGTGCTGTCAATCAAACCACAATTTTATGCACAGGTGATTGCTGAAATCAAGGATTATGTAAAAGAGAATCAGATTATTATTACTTTGGCGCCTGGCAAGACCTTAAAATGGTTGGAAGAACAGTTTGGCAAACCGGTTAAGCTCATACGTACCATGCCAAACACTCCGGCAATGGTGCAAGAGGGCATGACGGCAGCATGTGCAAGTACATCTGTTACCACAGAAGAGCTGGCATATGTATGTGACATTTTAAAGGCCTTCGGTGATGTGGAAGTGGTTCCGGAAAAATTAATGGATGCAGTGGTGGCAGTGAGCGGAAGCTCGCCGGCATATGTATTTATGATGATTGAAGCCATGGCAGATGCAGCGGTTGCAGAAGGAATGCCAAGAAATCAAGCATACAAATTTGCAGCAAAGGCTGTGATGGGAAGTGCCAAGATGGTTCTCGAGACAGGGAAACATCCAGGTGAACTCAAAGACATGGTATGCTCTCCAGGTGGAACTACAATTGAGGCTGTAAAAGTGTTAGAGGAAACCGGATTTAAAGGTGCACTTATGCAGGCAATGGAAGTTTGCGCAGAGAAGTCGAGAAGTTTATAGGTTTTGACAAAGATAATACCCAGGATTGTTCAAAATCCTGGGTATTTGAGTTATCCAAGCTACAGCAAAACCCCGTCTAGATAATGCGAGATAGAACGTCTAATATTTTCTTTCAAGTCTACTTCGCCATTTCGTAGTGCCCATTCAAATGCATTTCCAATTACTAGCATACGAATATCTGTAACAACTTCCTCGATAGAAAGATTCAACTGAATAGCATTTGCTTCCACAGCCTTTTCTAAATATTGTTGCACTGTAACGATTGGATAAGGACGTTCGGTACGAATGTCCGGATTAAGTGCTTGGTTTTTTGTATGGTAATATCCGGCAATAAAATCCACACCCAGTACATAGCAGTAAGAGGCGTAGTTGAGATACACTTCTACGATAGCAGCTTTAGCGCTTTCTTTGTCAGTCGGAATCGCCAGGAGTTCCGGATTGATAGCAGGTTGTTCTTCTAAGTGATAGGAAAGCAGGTCATCCTTACTTTGAAAATGGTGATAAAAGCTTCCGTTAGAAACCCCAGCTTCTTCGCATATATTTTTAATCGATAAATTTTCATAACCGCTTCTTTGTAAAATCGCTTTAGCGGCTTGGAAAATGCGTTCTTTCGTCTCTTTTGATTTCAATTGTTGTTTGGATAATTCGCTAGTCTTTTCCACGGGAATCTCTCCTTTGTTTGTTTTGCTAAGTTCTGCACAGATATGTACTTCACTTCGCTGCACTATTTTGATAATGCATATTATAGCACAACAATTTGGAAAAAACAAGAAAACAGAGCATGCTCTAAAATGTTGTTTTATTCATTGTAAAATTCATAGAAATATGGTATTCTTAAAACAGTATTTTTGACAATATGGAGAGGTTATATTAATGGACATTATTCAAAAACTGACACAAGAACTAGAAGTGCAAAGATGGCAGGTAGAGGCTGCTGTGCAATTAATTGATGAGGGGAATACGATTCCTTTTATTTCGAGATATCGTAAGGAAGTTACGGGTTCTTTGAATGACGAGCAACTTCGTAAGTTGCATGAAAGACTGCAGTATTTACGTAACTTAGAAGAAAAGAAAGAACAAGTGCTTGCGACCATTGAGGAGCAGGGAAATCTGACAGACGAATTAAAGGCTCAGATTCTTGCTGCGGAAACCTTAGTAGTGGTAGAGGATTTGTATCGCCCATATAGACCAAAGAGAAGAACGAGAGCTACCATTGCAAAGGAAAAAGGCTTAGAACCATTAGCAGCACTCATCATGCTACAAAAACTGGACATGCCTTTGGAAGAAGCAGCGGCAGAATATATTTCGGAAGAAAAAGAAGTTGCCACGGCAGAAGAAGCTATCGAAGGTGCAAAGGACATTATTGCAGAACAGATTTCAGATGAAGCAGACTATCGTATCTATATCCGTGATTTAACGACGAAGCAGGGAAAAATCATTTCTGTGGCAAAGGACCCGGAAGAGCAGTCTGTTTATGAAATGTACTATGAGTTTGAAGAACCAATTACGAAACTTGCAGGACATCGTGTGCTTGCCCTTAACCGTGGTGAAAAAGAGAAATTTTTGACAGTGAAAGTCGAAGCACCGGAGGATAAGGTTTTAGGATATTTGGAGAAAAAGGTCATTATCTTTGATAATCCGTATACCACACCGGTATTAAAAGATGTGATTGCTGACAGCTATAAACGTTTAATCGCACCTGCAATTGAGCGTGAGATTCGAAATGATTTAACGGAAAAAGCTGAAGATGGCGCAATCGTGGTATTTGGCAAGAACCTAGAACAACTTTTAATGCAACCACCAATTGTTGGACAGACCGTACTTGGATGGGACCCTGCGTTCCGTACAGGTTGTAAGCTGGCAGTAGTAGATGCTACAGGAAAGGTATTAGATACAACGGTTATCTACCCGACAGCACCGACTACGCCACAAAAGATTGCGGCAGCAAAAGATACGTTGAAGAAATTAATTCGTAAATATAACATTACTTTATTTTCAGTAGGAAATGGAACAGCATCTCGCGAGTCTGAACAGATTATCGTGGAACTGTTCAAGGAAATTCCGGAAAATGTGCAATACATTATTACAAATGAAGCAGGGGCATCTGTTTATTCCGCAAGCAAGCTGGCAACGGAAGAGTTCCCTAACTTTGATGTAGGACAGAGAAGTGCAGCATCTATCGCGAGAAGATTACAGGACCCATTGGCTGAACTAGTGAAGATTGATCCAAAATCCATTGGTGTCGGACAATATCAGCATGATATGAATCAAAAGAAACTCAGCGAGGCACTTTCTGGAGTTGTGGAAGACTGTGTAAATAAGGTTGGTGTAGACTTAAACACCGCATCAGCTCCGCTTTTAGCATACATTTCCGGTATCTCCGGTACACTGGCAAAAAATATCGTAGCCTACCGCGAAGAAAATGGAAGCTTTACAGACCGTAAGCAGTTATTGAAAGTTGCAAAACTTGGACCAAAAGCATATGAACAATGTGCAGGTTTCATGCGAATCCAAGGTGGAGATAATCCATTAGATGGAACCAGCGTGCATCCGGAAAGTTATGAAGCAGCAGAAAAACTGTTAGCGAAACTTGGATATATTACAGAAGATATTGCTGGTGGAAAACTAAATGGACTTTCAAAATCGGTGAAGGATTACGCGAAATTGGCAGAAGAATTAGAGGTTGGTGAAATCACCCTTCGTGATATTGTGAAGGAATTGGAAAAACCGGCACGTGACCCGCGTGACGAAATGCCGAAACCAATTCTCAGAACCGATGTATTGGAAATGAAGGACCTAACAGAAGGCATGATTTTGAAAGGGACAGTCCGCAATGTAATCGACTTTGGTGTATTCGTAGATATCGGTGTGCATCAAGACGGTTTGGTTCACATTTCTCAAATCACAGACAAGAAATTTATTAAGCATCCATTAGAGGTAGTGAGTGTCGGTGATATTGTAGAAGTAAAAGTTATGAGCGTGGATTTGCAAAAGAAACGAATCCAGTTGACGATGAAATTGTAAGGAACAATTTACCTATTGAAATAATTTATTGCATGTTGTAACTTTACGAGATATAATAAGAAAAATCAATAAGGATTCTTCAGGGCGAGGTGTAAGTCCTCACCGGCGGTAAAGTCCGCGACCCACGAAAGTGGCTGAACCGGTGTAATTCCGGTACCGACAGTTAAAGTCTGGATGAGAGAAGAGAACGAAAGAAATGCTATGTTTGTGCCCTGAGTTTATGCTCAGGGCATTTTTGAAGATTCCTTTGTATTAAGAAGGGAAGAAGTTATGAGTAAACAAAACAAAACAAAATTTAGTACAAGAGAAATTGCAACAATTGGAATGTTGGGGGCAATTGCAACGGTTTTAATGCTATTTGAAATTCCCCTTCCCTTCGCACCAAGCTTCTATAAGATAGATTTGAGTGAAGTTCCGGTGCTGATTGGATGCTTTGCTATGGGACCGCTGGCAGGTGCATTTGTCGAATTGGTGAAAATTATTTTGAATTTTGTGATAAATGGAACCATGACAGCAGGAGTAGGCGAGTTGGCAAATTTCTGTCTCGGTTGTTCCTTTTGTGTTCCGGCGGGATTGATTTATCGCAGAAAAACAACGAAAAAAGGTGCGGTTATAGGGCTGGTGTCGGGAACACTCATTATGACGTTCTTGGGATGCTTTATCAATGCATATATTATGCTTCCGGCGTATGCGAAAGCATTTTCATGGCCGATTGAAAATATTGTTGCGATGGGAAGTGCGGTGAATGCAGGTATTACGGATTTGTTCACATTTGTAATGTTTGCGGTAGTGCCTTTTAATCTTCTGAAAGGAATCTTAGTATCTATCGTAGTTCTTTTGATTTATAAAAAAATCAGCCCAATTATAAAAAGACATTAGTTGTAACAATGAAAATGCTGTGCTATACTCAAGGGTGTGTACAGCATTTTGTACGCAATAGGAGGAATTTAAATGTCAGTAAAATTTAATGTAAAAATGACAGATGAATATATGTATGACTTTATGCTATATCACAACTATACTCATGCGAGTGGTCTGATGACAGCAATTGCGGGTGTTCTGTGCTTGGCTGTTTTCATTCAGAAACTGATGGATGGGGAAATGCAGGCATGTGCGGTATGGCTGCTGTGTGCCATTTTATTTTTAATCATCTCGCCATCTTCCATGAAAGCGAAGGCAAAAAGTCAGGTGAACAATACAGAAATGTTTCAAAAGCCTTTGGAATATGAATTCACAGAAGAAGGTATCACAGTGAGCCAAGAAGAAGCAAAGGCAGAAACAAAATGGGAAGAAGTGACAAAGGCGGTCAGTACACAAAAAAGTGTGATTTTGTATCTGGGAAGAGTACGAGCTCTTATTCTTCCAAAAGTATGTATGGGAGACCAATACGAAGAAGCGGTGAAAATGATTCATACGCACATTTCACCAAATAAAGTGAAAATACGTCACATTCATTAGAAGAGGTTAGACATGATTATAGAAACAAGAAGTGCAGAAGAAACATATCAACTGGGTGTGGAAATTGGGCAAAAGGCAGTAAAAGGACATGTGTTTACCTTGGTGGGTGACCTTGGCGTTGGGAAAACCGTATTCACACAAGGGTTGGCAAAGGGATTAGATATAGAGGATTCCATCAGTAGTCCTACATTTACCATTGTACAAGTGTATGATGAGGGGCGTCTTCCGTTTTATCACTTCGACGTGTATCGCATTGGGGATATCAGCGAAATGGATGAAATCGGATATGAGGATTATGTCTATGGGGAAGGTGTATCCTTGATTGAGTGGGCGAATTTGATTGAAGAGATTCTTCCGGACAATAGAACTTCTATTATAATAGAGAAAGATTTGGATAAGGGATTTGATTATCGAAGGATTACGATTGAGGAAAGGAAGGCATAAGTATGCGTATACTTGCTTTGGATAGTTCGGGGTTGGTTGCGACGGTAGCCATCGTAGAGGATGAGCAAACAGTTGCAGAATATACGGTGAACTATAAGAAAACACATTCACAAACATTGCTTCCAATGTTGGATGAGATTGTGAAAATGACAGAATTTGATTTGAATACAATTGATGCAATCGCTGTAGCAGGTGGCCCTGGTTCATTTACGGGACTGCGAATTGGCTCGGCAACTGCGAAGGGACTGGGGTTGGCCCTTGATAAGCCACTTATCCACGTGCCGACAGTTGATGGTATGGCATATAATCTCTTTGGTTGCAAAGGTTTGATCTGTCCAATCATGGATGCCAGAAGAAATCAGGTGTATACAGGTATCTACCGTTTCGAAAACCAGTTTGAAGTGGTGGAAGAGCAGATGGCGATTTCTGTAGAAGAGTTGATAGCGAAACTCAATCAGTATGGTGAGAAGGTTACCTTCCTTGGAGATGGAGTGCCGGTTTATAGAATTCTTTTGGAAGAAGGACTAAACATAGAATACGCATTTGCACCGGCCCATGTGAATCGTCAGAGCGCGGCAGCAGTTGGGGCACTTGGTATGCAATATTTTATAGAAGGAAAGCTGGAGTCGGCAAAAGACCATCAGCCGGATTATCTTAGAGTTTCACAGGCAGAACGGGAGCGTGCGGAGAAAAATGCAAATCTTTCGTAATATGACAGAACAAGATGTTGCTCAAATAGCGGAATTAGAGAAAAAGGTGTTTTCTGATGCGTGGACGAGCACAGGCATTTATGAAACATTTTGTCAGAACCAGGCATTTGTCGCAGTGGCTGAATGCGATGGGGAAATAACAGGATACTGCATTATCTATTATGTAATGGATGAAGGCGAGATTGCCCGCATTGCAGTAGATGAGAAAGTTCGTCGACAAGGTGTGGGGCGTGGACTCTTGGATTTTGTTTGCGAATGCTGTAAAATAAAAAATGTATACAGACTACTTTTAGATGTGCGTGAAAGTAATGAAAGTGCAAGAAGATTTTACCGGCAATATGGGTTTACTGTGGATGGCGTTCGAAAAAATTTCTATGACCAGCCAAAAGAAAATGCGGTCTTGATGAGCAAGAATATTCTATAATTATTGGTATAAGATGCAACGTTTTCCACTAGGATGCATCTTATGGAAACGATATAATAGACGTAGCAAATTCAAAGGAGGAAATTGTATGCGTCAAATGAAGATAGTATGTAATAAATGCGGACGAGAAGTTACAAATGAAGATATCCTCACGGTAGAAAAGAGATGGGGGTATTTTTCAAATAATAAAGATAATGAAGTGCATAGTTTTGACTTGTGTGAGAAATGCTATGATGAATTCGTATCTACCTTCCAGGTTCCGGTTGAAATAAAATAAGTGAGGAAAATTCATGTTAGATGTTTGTTTGTTAGGTTGTGGTGGCATGATGCCACTACCATACCGTTGGTTAACTGCATTAATGACGCGTTTTAACGGAAGCAGTCTTTTGATTGACTGCGGCGAAGGGACGCAGATTGCAATTAAAGAAAAAGGGTGGAGCTTTAAGCCGATAGATGTCATTTGTTTTACCCATTATCACGGAGACCATATCAGTGGGCTTCCGGGACTTTTGCTTACAATGGGAAATGCAGACAGGACGGAGCCTTTAACCTTGATTGGACCAAAAGGCTTGGAACGTGTTGTGAATGCACTGCGCGTTATTGCACCGGAGCTTCCGTTTGAGCTAAAGTTTATAGAAATAACACAGCCGGAAGAGACGTTTGAGTTGAACGGTTATCGACTGAAAGCCTTTCGTGTCAATCATAATGTACTGTGTTATGGTTATACATTGGAAATTGACCGTGCAGGAAAATTTGATTTGGAAAGAGCACTTGCTTTGGATATTCCAAAGCAATATTGGAAATATTTGCAAAAAGGCGAAACATTCGAAATAGATGGTAAAACCTATACGCCGGATATGGTTCTTGGCGCGCCGCGAAAGGGCATTAAACTAACCTATTGTACGGACACCAGACCAACCAATTCCATTCGCGAAAATGCAAAGGATTCAGACCTATTTATTTGCGAAGGTATGTATGGTGAAACGGATAAGGGTGCCAAGGCAAGCGAGTACAAACACATGACATTCTATGAGGCGGCAGATTTGGCAAAGGTTGCAGAGGCAAAGGAACTTTGGCTCACACACTATAGCCCGTCGCTTACCCGTCCGGAGGAGTATATGGATGCGGTACGTGCAATTTTTCCAAATGCGAAAGCAGGAAAAGACGGGATGTCAACAGAACTGAGCTTCCCAGAGACTTAAGGTTAGAGAACGGGAGAGTATTTCCCTTTGAAAAGGAGTAGGAAAATGACAGAAGAAAAAGATGTGTTGATCTTAGCGATTGAAAGCTCCTGCGATGAGACGGCGGCTTCCGTTGTGAAAAACGGTCGTGAAGTATTGTCGAATGTAATTTCTTCACAGATAGAACTTCATAAATTATACGGGGGTGTGGTTCCGGAAATTGCATCCCGTAAACATATTGAGAAAATTAATCAAGTGATAGAAGAAGCATTGGCGGAAGCAAATGTGACTTTAGATGATTTAGATGCAATTGGAGTGACTTACGGACCGGGATTGGTGGGGGCACTCCTTGTTGGCGTTGCGGAAGCAAAGGCAATCGCATACGCAAAAAATCTCCCACTAGTCGGAGTTCATCATATTGAAGGACACATTTCTGCCAATTATATAGAAAATAAAGAATTAGAACCGCCATTCATTTGTTTGGTTGTATCGGGTGGACATACTCATTTGGTATGTGTCAAAGATTATGGAGAATACGAAATTATCGGTAAAACCAGAGATGATGCTGCGGGCGAAGCATTTGACAAGGTGGCTAGGGCAATCGGGCTGGGCTACCCGGGTGGTCCTAAGATTGACAAGCTGTCAAAAGAAGGAAACCCAGATGCAATTGCTTTTCCAAAAGCGAATATCACAGATGCACCATATGATTTTAGCTTCAGTGGTGTGAAATCGGCAGTACTTAACTATATCAATGGTTGCCAAATGAAAGGTGAAACTTATAACAATGCGGATATTGCTGCTTCCTTCCAAAAGGCGGTTACGGATAAGCTGGTGGAAAATGCGATGCGAGCAGTGAAAGAATATGGGCTCTCGAAATTTGCAATTGCAGGCGGAGTAGCATCAAACAGCACCTTGCGTATGGCAATGAAGGATGCTTGTGAAAAAAACGGGGTGGAATTTTACCATCCATCACCAATTTATTGTACCGATAATGCAGCAATGATTGGAGTGGCTGCTTATTATGAATATATCAATGGAACCCGACATGGATGGGACTTGAATGCAGTTCCAAACCTGAAATTAGGAGAGCGATAAGATGCAAAAAGCGAAATGCACAGCAATTGTTCTGGCAGCAGGACAAGGAAAACGCATGGGTACGAAGATACAAAAGCAGTATTTAGAAATAGATGGGAAGCCGATTCTCTATTATTCTTTGCGAGCTTTCGAACAATCAGAACTCATCGATGAGATTGTCCTTGTAGTAGGTGCTGGTCAAAGCGATTATTGCAAGACACAAATGGTATCTAAATATGGATTCAAAAAAGTAAAGACTATCGTGGAAGGTGGAAAGGAACGTTACCATTCTGTTGCAAATGGTTTGCATGAAGTGGAAGAGGGATACGTGTTCATCCATGATGGAGCCCGTCCGTTTGTAAATGCGAAAATTTTGCAACGGGTGTATGATGAAGTAGTCAAATATAAAGCCTGTGTTGTAGGCATGCCTGTTAAGGACACCATTAAGATTGCAGACGAAAATGGTTTTGCGGATGTGACTCCTAACAGAAATCTTTTATGGCAAGTTCAAACTCCACAGGTCTTTGAAGCTTCTCTTATAAAAGAGGCGTATAAAAAACTGATGGAAAGCGATACTATTAACGTGACAGATGATGCAATGGTCGCGGAGCAGATGCTTGGGGTTAAAGTAAAGTTGGTTATGGGTTCTTACGAAAACATCAAAATCACAACCCCGGAAGACCTAAAAATTGCAGAAAATTTTTTGGAAAAATAAATTAAAAAAAGTGTTGACAGCATCCGTTCCACATGCTAATATAAATTACGTCGCTGACGGATGCGACAACAACTCAATATATGCAGAGGTATCGAAGTGGTCATAACGAGGCGGTCTTGAAAACCGTTTGTCCGAGAGGGCACGTGGGTTCGAATCCCACCCTCTGCGTTACAAAAACCATCAAAGGGATTTGATGGTTTTTGTTTTGCAAAATACGTTTTGGAGAAGTACCCAAGAGGCTGAAGGGGCTCCCCTGGAAAGGGAGTAGGTCGTTAATAGCGGTGCGCGGGTTCAAATCCCGCCTTCTCCGTTTCAGATCGGTAGTCATAAGACTGCCGATTTTTGTTTCCTTTTATTTAATCGTTACAGTTTGCAATGCATTTTACGAGGCAGGCAGTTGTTAATATAAATAAAGAAAAAGAGAACACAAGCAAGCCTACAAGGATAGCACCAATAACACTGGTAGCAGCAATGTCTATTATCAAAAGTATGGCAGCAAACAAAATGCTTCCAAGAATTCCGAACAAAAGAAATGAGAGCACGGAACACAGAGTTCGACAGGATACAGATGTCTGCGTTAATGAAACTGCAACTAGTATTACAAGTAGAAAAACAAGAGCAATTATGATTGCGCTTCCTAATAAGATAGGTGGTATAGCAATTACTGCAGTGATTTGAAGAAAGGCAGCAATAATTCCTAAAATTAAACTTGTAATGATTGCAATTCCAGTACAATTAAGTTTGGTTTCGCAATTTGAAATAGTCATTTATAATTCACCTCCTTTTATAATATATGAATAAGCTGGAAAATGAGTGAAAAGAGTATGGCATATATTGATAAGTAAATAATAAAAAACACAATATTTAGAGGTGCGAAAAATAAGGTTAAAAAAAGCTAAAAAAATTAAAAAAAGAGTGTTGACAATTAAAAATAAACTGTGATATTCTTGTAAAGCACTCACAAAACAAACACTTTAAGTAAAAAAATAAAAAAACTTAAAAAAGTTGTTGACAAGAGCTTGGTTGGTGTGATATTCTAACTAGGCTGTCGCAAGAGAGCAGATAGAACATTGATAATTAAACAATAGATGACAATAAACGAATTCCTGAAAATTTCTGAAAAAGCAGAGAACTGGCGAGCGAAGAAAACCGGATGAAAATTTATTTTCAAAGAGGTTTGCAAGCGAGCATTGGGCGAAGCCCCA
>JAZOMR010000150.1:0-4550 GCA_045654105.1 Faecalimonas sp.
AATCGATTTGACGAACAACTTTATGAGTTGAATAAAAAGATTATTGAAATGGGTGCCATGTGTGAAGATGCAATTTCAAAAGCAGCCACATCGCTCAGTCAGGGAGATGTTGAATTGGCACAGAATGTCATTCATGATGGCGGTATGGTCGATCAAATGGAGCGAGAAATCGAGAGCCGTTGTATGAAATTATTATTACATCAACAGCCGGTAGCGCGAGATCTTCGTTTGATTTCGGCCGCCTTGAAAATCATTACGGATATGGAACGCATTGGAGATCAAGCAGAAGACATTGCAGAGATTGTCGTTTGTTTACAAGGTCAGACAATGGATTGTATGCAATTGGTGGGTGAAATGGCTTGTGAAACAACCAAAATGGTTCAAAAAAGTGTGGATGCTTATGTAAAAAAAGATTTGAAACTGGCAGAGGAAGTGCTTGCACAAGATGATATTGTTGATGACTATTTTTCTCGGATAAAACATGATATAATCTCTATGGTTGTAGAAAAATCTGATGAAGGAGAGTTAGCGCTTGACTTTTTGATGATTACCAAATATTTTGAACGTATTGGGGATCATGCTACAAATATTGCTGAATGGGTGATTTATTCCGTTACAGGAACACATAAGGAGGGATAACCATGATATGGTGTGTCGAAGATGATGCGAGTATTCGTGATATAGAGTTATATGCTTTGGATTCTGCAGGTTTTGAAAGCAGAGGTTTTGAAGACGGATTGACTTTTTGGAATGCCCTAAAAAGTGAAAAACCGGATTTGATTTTGCTCGACGTTATGCTTCCACATATGGATGGTATCGAGTTACTGACGAAAATAAGAGAATCTGCTGTCTTAAAAGATATTCCGGTGATTATGGCTACTGCAAAAGGACAAGAGTATGACCGAATCCGAGGACTTGATTTAGGAGCAGATGATTATATTGTAAAACCGTTTAGTATGATGGAGATGGTATCGCGAGTAAAGGCTGTATTACGTCGTACGCAAACCAATCAGCCGGCAACATTATTGAAGGTAGATGGATTGACTGTTAATCAAGAAGAATATACAGTGACTGTTGATGGAAAAAGAGTGGAATTAACATACAAGGAATTTGAGTTGTTGCGCATTTTCTTGTCGAATCCGGGATTGGTTTATAGCAGAGAACAGTTGTTTGCAAAGGTATGGAAATCGGATTACATGGGTGATTCTCGTACGTTAGATTCTCATATTCGTTCGCTACGTCATAAATTAGATGATTATGGAAAAATGATTGAAACTGTCCGAAATGTCGGATATCGCTGGGAGGTTAACTATGACAAGTAAGATTTTTAAGTCTATTCTATCAGTTGCAATGGTTGTCTTATTAGCCAGTCTTACCGTCATCACAGGAGCGCTTTATCAATACTTCGGGAATCTACAAGGCTCACAACTAAAGGACGAACTTAGCTTGGCGGCAAATGCAACAGAAAAGTTAGGACAGGAATATTTGGAAGACACAGATTCTGATCGATATCGCCTGACATGGATTTCTCAGGATGGTACAGTTTTGTTTGATAGCCATGCTGATGCAAGCACGATGGAGAACCACGCCGAACGTGAGGAGGTAAAAGAAGCTTTAGAATACGGAACAGGTAGTAGTACCAGACATTCCAATACATTGACAGAAAAAACAATTTATGAAGCGGTTCGTTTGGATGATGGTAGTATCTTGCGTATTTCTGTTAGTCGCTTGACGGCATGGATTTTAGTGGTTGGCATGTTTCATCCTATTGCATGGATTATCATTGCATCTATTGCTTTGTCTATATGGTTGGCGAAGCGAATGGCAAGGAAGGTAGTTCAGCCTTTGAACGAACTAGATTTGGAAAACCCCATGGAAAACGATGTGTATGAGGAAATATCTCCATTATTACGTAGACTTTATGCACAACACCAGGAAATTCAATATCAGATGCGTGCGCTCAACAGAAAGCAGGAAGAATTTGAACTTATCACTAGTAATATGAAAGAGGCATTGGTGTTGCTAGACCATACAGGAAGAATCGTCAGCATAAATCCGGCAGCTAAAGCATTGTATGGTGTCAATACAAGATGCATCGGAGAGGTGTTTTTAACCATTGATAGACAACACGATATGCGTTTGGCAGTAGAAGAAGCAATGGAAAAGGGACAATCGTATTTCCATTCTAGTAAAAACGGATGCGAATATCAGTACGACCTTAGCCGAATTGACTCAGAAGGTAAGAGATATGGTGTCGTCGTCCTAGCTTTTGATATAACAGAGCAGATGGCTGCCGAGCAGCATCGTAGGGAGTTTACAGCAAATGTTTCCCATGAGCTCAAAACCCCATTACAATCCATCATCGGTTCTGCGGAACTTATGGAGAATGGTCTTGTAAAAGAGGAGGATGTACCTCGATTTCTAGGTCATATACGGGGAGAAGCATCCAGACTTGTTATCTTGATTGAGGACATCATTCGTTTGTCGCAACTAGATGAAGGCACAGATATGCCAACAGAAGAAGTATCTTTACTTGAATTATCCGAGGAAGTATGTGAGTCGCTTATAGATGTTGCCAAGGCAAAAGATGTTTCGGTTGTAGTGTCCGGAACGGAAGGAATGATGCAGGGTATTCGCAGACTTTTATATGAAGTGGTATATAATCTCTGTGATAACGCAATCAAATATAATCATATTGGCGGAACTGTATCGGTAGAAGTGAAGGAGCAGGATGGCAGTGTACGTTTAAGTGTGAGTGATAATGGAATTGGTATTGCACCGGAATATCACGAGAAAATATTCGAACGGTTTTATCGCGTGGATAAAAGTCATTCAAAACAGTCCGGTGGTACAGGCTTGGGGTTATCTATTGTAAAACATGCCGTTCAATATCACCATGGTAGAATTTTGGTTGACAGCGAACCGAATAAAGGTACGACAATCTCAATATTGTTTAATAGAAACGCTTTTATAGTTTAAATCTATTCACTTGTAGAAAAGTTAACCAATTTTCTTTGCGTAGTAATCATAAGAGTTTCTATGTATAGAAACGGTGCAATCCGTATACCCTAGCTTGTGAGAGGGGTGATAGGATTATGAATCTTGAAAAAATAGTATGTCATTGTTTGGGTATTACAAATGGAACGATTAAAGATGCAGTAGAAAGCGGTGCCCAAACTTTGGAGGAAGCTCAAGAGATGACGGGCGCTGCTACAGTGTGTGGAGCGTGCCAGGAGGATGTGCAGAGATTAATCGACTATTTTGTAAGTGAGAAAGGTAAATAAGCCTAAAAGTGCGTTCCCAGAACATAGGAACGCACTTTCGTCATGTCATTAGAAGTTATAAAAATCTAAATACACCAATTACTTTACCGAGAATCTGGCAATCCAATACAATAATCGGATCCATGAAGTCGTTTTCCGGTTGAAGACGATAGTAGCCTTCTTCCTTGTAAAAAGTCTTAACAGTTGCACTGTCATCAACAAGCGCAACAACCATATCCCCATTTCTTGCAGTACTACATTGTTCCACAAGAACATAGTCACCATCATATATACCAACATTTATCATGCTTTCACCCTTTACTGTTAGCATAAAAGTGTCATTATTCGGCATAAATTCCATCGGAATAGGGAAGTAGTTTGAAATATTTTGTTCTGCAAGAATCGGTTCGCCTGCGGCAACTTGTCCTACCATAGGAACATTCACCATTTCACGTCTTGTTAAATTAAAGGTGTCATCGATAATTTCAATAGCACGTGGCTTTGTAGGGTCACGTCTGATATAACCGTTCTTTTCTAAGGATTCCAAATGTGCGTGAACAGAAGAAGTAGAGCGTAAGTTCACGGCTTCGCAGATTTCACGAACTGCCGGTGGATAACCGATTCGTAAAATTTCTGATTTTATGTATTCTAAAATTTCAAGTTGTTTCTTACTAATTTTACCTTGTGCCATAATATGACCTCCTAAAATCTTTATCTATATTTGTATTCTATCACAGTATATTTCAAAAAGCAAACAAATGTTTAGAAAATATGTTCGATTTTTGTGTTGACAAACATTTGTTCGTGTAGTATACTCAAAATACGAACAGAACAATTGTTCGGAATAAACGTTCGATTAATAGGAGAATATAACTTAGGGGGATACATATGATGACAATACAGGAGAGACAAAAAAGAGCAATGATAAAAAAGAGAAAACAGATTGCAAAACGTAGAATGATTTTATTATTAGCAGCTTTGTTTGTTATAACATTAGGAAGTGTTGTTTTTGGAACTATTTTTTCAAAGGCTAAGAATCCATCAGCAGACATAGCACAATACAAATATTATAAGAGTATCACAATAGAACAAGGTGATTCGCTCTGGAGTATTGCTGAAGAATATTGTACTGACGCTTATGAAGATACACGTGAATATGTTGATGAGTTAAAAGAATTGAATTCCTTAACTTCAGATATTATCCACGAAGGACAACACTTATTAGTGGCTTATTATGACACGGAAATTCATTAAAATATCGTGAGAGTAGCTCTCCCAAAGGCTGTT
>JAZOMR010000151.1:0-2120 GCA_045654105.1 Faecalimonas sp.
GCTTGGTCATCATACCATTGGATTTGATTTTCAAGGGCAGATAACTGTGCTTCGTGTTCTGTCGATACACGACCATAAAACACCATATCTCTTGTTCGGTTGCGATCTAAAAAAGCATAAGGATTACCAACTCTTTGCGGACTGTTTACATTTAACATATTTATTACCTCCTTTGTTCTGAGTCTATTATAGAAATTATTGAGAGGTTTGTGAAATGTGCGATTGCTCGTCTTGCAGCCGTAGTATAATTGCCTTTAACGTTGGTTCGTTGATTAGCTTTTCCTCATACAAAATCTCTACCAAAGCAATCACCGCATAAGTTTTGTCGATTTTCTTATCCATCACAACACCCCTCAGACTTTGCATTTCGAGGGTTCTTTTTAATGATAAGATAATCATATCCAAAGGATGTTTGACATTTATCACACCTCTCTTTGTCTACCTGAAGCGGATCTACTCTGCGTACAATATTTTCAGGAACACTCATAAACTCGGCTCTGCATTTAGGGCATAGAGTTAATATCAGTCCGGTTCGTCTTGGCTGCGGTCTTTTTATCAGTCCAAATTCAGTTAAAATACCTTGCTTAATCGCATATATGGTTTTTTCATCACGGACTTCACCGATGTATTCAAGCAGTTCTTTTTCCTTATCAACAGTTCGGATCTGTTCGAGCATTACAATAGAGTCCTCTCTTAATCCGCAAGATGTATCAAGTAAAATATGTGTGGGTTGATTTAGTTTTTTCAAAACGCTTGAGATAGTTGCCACAACAGTAGTTGGGCCATTATTGTTTCCAATATTATTTTGAAGAACAAGCACAGGTCTTTTGCCCGACTGAACAGAACCTTTATTGCTTCCGAGATCACAAAGATAAATCTCGCCCCATTTTACGTTAGTTATGTTTGCATTTTTCATAGGATTAACCTCATCTTCCATTATTAGTGGAAGGGGTTTGAACGTATCCGGAATTGAACAACCCCTTCACTAATTCCCACTGAGAGAGGTCAAATGCACACCCTAATCCATAATTTTTTTCAGATTTTTTATTGCACAAGCAATAGATTTATCAACTGCACTATATGCAACTCCTTCTTCGGCGGCTATTTTTCGAGCGCTTTTTCCGTAGAAAAAGAACTTTATCAATCGTTCTTTTTGTTTAGGTTGTAACTTTGTAATTGCATCACGAAGCCTTGAAATTTCAAAATCACGACACAATAAATCTTCTGTTGAAACATCTATAAGTTCGTGATGGAAAGATGTAGTCAATTCATCATCATAGTGAAACGCATCAATATTTCGAGCAGCTCTCATTTGATGCTTCTTTTCATTTCTACGGTAATCATCTCGCACTACACCAAATGATGCCGACAATAAGATATACGGTCTAAACGGGGCAACTTGTTCGGCATACTTTGTGCAAAGATCTTCTTCTGACAACTCGGTAATAATTGCCCACTGTTCAATCCCCGTGTAACCGGGATATTCATATTTAAGGTTGATAACTTTGCAGTCTTTTTTGAATTGCTCATCAAGAGCAGAAATAATTATGTTTTTCATTATGTAATCTCCTTGAATTTTGAATTTTTGATATAAAAGGTTGAAATCAAAAATTCGGAGATTACGGGTACTTAGCTATGTAACAGAGCCATTTGTTGAGCATAAAAAATCCTTTCTGCTTTTAGGCAGAAAGGATGCTTAAATAGAAAAAGAGCATAACAATACAGCCTAAAAGCTGTTTGTCATGCTCTAACTCGAAAGTCCTCGTTCTCACCTTGTAAGGTGGATGCAGGCTCTTTTCCGGCTTCTATACTGATAATACTCAGCTTGTCCGGCGGTTGAACTATGTACGAAACATAATCAATTTTCTTTAGATAGATGTATTATGAACTTTTGTGAGCATTTAGGACACTTGAGTATTATCCTACTGCTTGTCCGTTCAGAGTGACCGGACTTCAAGGCGATCACCGTCGCTTTTTCTCCAATGGGTTTGTCACAGAGCCTTCCTCGTTTGCAAGAAGGACACCTGACATAGTCACTCTTGATATTGCTTTTTTCGTAGACTTGTTCAATGAACAACATTCCGATCACTTCCTTTATATTGAGATATGAGGATATTTTT
>JAZOMR010000152.1:0-5439 GCA_045654105.1 Faecalimonas sp.
CGCCAAACCTTCACTTTAATGTCAATGTAATTGTCCATTGTAGTTAAATTTATAAGTTGTTTATATGTTTGTTTGTAATTTTCTATTTATCCGTTACTTTATCCGTCACTTTATCCGTTACTTTTGGGTTTCAATTGTCGCATTTTTTGCGATAGTTGGGGTCACTGTTTTTTGGTGACATTTAGTGCCATTTAGAGTGTTTAATAGTAACATATTTTGATTATTTTACTGTAGATATACTACTTGCCAATATCCATCTTTTCTACCATTAATACGCTCAATATAACCATTCTTTTGGAGAATAGAAATATCACGTTTGATAGTTCTCTCTCCTGCATTAATCTTTCGTGCCAAATCAGGTATATTTATCGTGCCATCCTGATATAGATGAGCGATTATAACTTTCTGTCTATCAGTAAGTTCTTTCGTGCCATCTTTCGTGCCGTCTTTCGTGCCAAAATGATTGGTTTTAATATTAATATTTCTAGGAATAACTACTGATGTTCCTCCGAACTTGTCTTCAAGAACTGGTGCGGGGAGATTGATATTTTGGAATGCCTTTTGCACTTGTTGGATACCTCTTCCCCATGATTCTATAAAACCTGCTTTATAAAAGGCTTCTGCTATGCGTTTATTGCGTGGAAAAGAGAGGTGTGCAGTAGTAAGTTGCTCTACAGAATATCCTTGTGGAAGTGAGCCCGCATTCCAAAGCCAAATACGGTCGTCATATACTTTCATCTGTGTATCAAATCCAGTATAACTACGATGTACAATAGCGTTATGAATCAACTCGCGCAACGCAGTTTCAGGAAGTTCTAGTTCCTCTATCCGCTGCATACCGTCATAGCGATTTGCTGTCAATAAATATCTACTACGTAATTGCCACATTACTTTGCTTGCCATTTGCAAAATATTGCCATTTATATCCTCCTGGAATATCAAATCGGTATCATCTCTTCCGATTCTTGCCATGCGGAAATTAGCAGTACAGAAGAAATATTGCGGATTCTTACCAAACAACAATACTGCAGCATTCTTCAATTTGCCATTAGGGGTAATGAGATTGAGATTTTTTAGTATTGTTATTGGTTTATCATCTTTAGCCTCTTGTGGCATACGACCTACTTCTATCGCGCGACGGATAAAGAACTCAAAAGCATCTGCATCCAAATCATCCATCGTTGCTTCTTCACAGACAAGATCATCCCAAGAACGCCCTATTTTTCGCAGTAAGAAGTCTTGCAATGCTGAGCCGTTAAGTTCTTGTAATGTAGAACCAGAACGGTAGTAGTATTTGCCTTTATATGAAATCGGTTGCTCAAGAGGCTTTATTTCTATTGAAATGTATTCTTTGTCAGCTTTACTCAGTAAGTTTACATTTGGCATGACACCCATCGTCATTACTGATTGATTAGGTATATCCTCCAGTAGTTTCTTGGCATGCTGCAAGCCCACAGCATTCCCCTTATCATCAACACCAATATAGAGCGTACCGCCTTGCGCATTAGCAAAGCCGCAAATTTCTTTAAGAAATTCATCACGCCATGATTGCTTATATTCTACTATCTGCGATTCCATATTGATTGGTCAATCTTGTTTGGTCTTTCTTTTATTAGTGACAACTCTAATTTGTTTCATGTATTTGCTACACCGCAAAATCTCATCTGTTATTGTAAACGATGGCGTGTACATTGTGGTGGGTTATATATCATGTGTGCAAAATTTGCACATATGGTATAATTATTAGTTTTATTTGTAATGAGTATGTATACCCTTATATACTAACTTGCTATATATTGTATCGTTTTTGCAACTCTTTGTTCTATATTTCGCATGTATGTTTCCATATAGTTCCAATCTATAGTATTGTCCTTTTTTATTGGCAATAAAATGGTAAAATCTGTTTTGATGTGTCTATTCAGCTCATCTATAAATGCTTTATAATGTAATCTTCCTTCCTTAAATATCATTGTAGCAATAAACCTTTTACAATAATTAGACATTGGTTGTTTCGGAATCAACACATTTACATTCTGACTAGTATAAAATGGTTTCTCTTGTATAAAACATGAACCAAGATATTCTCCACCCAATGAAATTGTTAGACTTCCTGCATCATATGGTTTAAGACCTTCAATTTCATCTATATAAGCTGTAACACCATTATTGGCATTGGCTCTTCCCACAAAGTTTATTGATGGATTCTGATCCGACATGTACACTCGATCTAACTTTGTTCCATTATCTATTGTAAATAAATTATCATCATATAAGGGGAATCTTTTCCATCTTGTTGTGTCAACCTTTATACCCCCCCCTAATACTCTGGTTATCAGCAATATACTATCATTTACCTTACTTTCAATACTATGCATATATTGTTCCATATACTCCCAATCAGGTTTCAAATCAGCAGTAATAGGAAGTTTTATATACAAATTAGGTAATATTGTACTTGATATTTGGTCTGCATAAGATGATTGCCTCAATGATGACTTAATTGCCGACACTAAATATTGTCCTGTATATTTATTTAGAATGATATTTTGGGGTTTAAGACAATGTACTTTCATATCTAGTGTGGCATCACCACAATGATAAAAGACAGTACCTAAAAATGAAACACTTATAAAATTATTATATATTCTATATTCAGAAATTGCTTCTCCCTCATAATCAAAATACCCAATTATCCCATTATTTACACCCGTAACAGAAATCCTAGGAATAGAACCGTTTTCTTTCAATTTAATCTTTGGAATACTAGCACCTGTTGGGACTTGCTTCCCATTTTTTATTGTTTCGAACAAATCTCCGATACGAAAATCCTGCCACTTAGTGGTATCTATCTTTTTCATATTACTCTCCTTTCAGCGTTATAATGGTTTCGTTATCACATTGTGTTATCTGACTACTATATAGAACACGCTGTAATAACTTTTCTCCAAAATCCTTACTATCTATCCCTTGTCTAAATAATTCATAGTCCATCATTGTCTTTACAAAATCCTCTTCGAAAATTTCAAAAGGTTTCTCTGGTATTTGATAGGATAAGTGTTCATTTGGATGTATGATTTGGCGTGTATGATATAGTTCATCCTCACCATTTTGAATCGCACGAATCCAATAGTCCTCTTTTTCTGGCCAACGGTTCTTTATATCTTGGCGACCTTGATTTTTAACTGTTTCCAATCCGTCTTCTTCTATATAATAACCCACAATATCGCGTCCGTTCTGGGGTTGTCCAGCAATAAAAACAAAAACAGAAGTTGTTACTCCTTGACCAAAGAAAAGATTCTCAGGGAACTTGACAATAGTTGTGAGCATGTGGTTTTTTAACAGTTTATTGCCATACTTTTTATCTGCCATAGATTTCTCCAATTTTTTATCGGGGAGAATAAAAGCACACGTAGTGCCATTTGGAACAGAATCAAGCACATTTTTTACAATCTTCAAGCAACCATATTTACGCTCAAATGGTGGGTTCATCAAAACTTTAGTAATTCCCTTAGATTTAATCCAGATTTTAGCCGCATCTGTACGAGTATCTAATTGTTCTAGATTAGTCTTGCCATCTTTGTGTATCAGCATATTGGCACAAGCCAAAGCAAAAATTTCTTTGTCAAACTCAATACCAAATAACTGATTACCTTTAATTAATTTTGCCTCTTGTGTGCTGACTCCTCCTACTTCCCGAATCATGTTGCACATAGCTTTTACCAAAAATGCACCAGAGCCACATGCTGCATCTAAAACTCGGTCATCTTTACGCACATCAATTAAACGATACATAAAAGAGGTAATATGATCAGGCGTGAAGACTTGTCCCGATTCGGATTTCTTCTTATAACGGTTGAATTCATTAAAGAAAATCCCCATAACATCTTCACCATTCCAATAATCAGAATTAACACACTCGGAAATAGCAGCAATCCATTTTACAAAGTTATCTATTGCACTTTGATTTTTGTCATTATTCATTTCAATAGCATTATAGACTTTTGTAAGATGTTGCAACTTCAAATTCTGCTGCAAATCAGCCTCTATAGTATTAGTTAGTGTGCTTAAGATACATTGCTTTAATGTTGGGAAATCCATTCCCTTATACAATAGTGCCCCATAGCGTTTTGCAACTAGAGCACATGCTGTAAAAATCATTCGATGGTATAAATTTTTTATGCCGAATTCGGTATGCAATGTATCATTTATTTGCTTCGTTAAGCGATAAATTTGCTGTTTATCTATCTTTTGTTGCGAATAAAGACGTTTATAATAACTCTTATTTTGTAATGTAGAAGCAATACCCGTTATTTCTTCTGCATTTTTAAACACACGAATATCAGAGCCATTATATAGAATACCAATAACCTTAGAATATTTAGTACGAACAAT
Source organism: Faecalimonas sp. (assembly GCA_045654105.1). Lineage (GTDB taxonomy): Bacteria > Bacillota > Clostridia > Lachnospirales > Lachnospiraceae > Faecalimonas. The sequence continues at coordinate 4,393 of JAZOMR010000152.1, forward strand.
AGCTATATTTTTTTGTAGTTCTTTAGTCCATTTTTTCTTATCTAATTCTTCTTTCTCCGATTTAGTTTCTAAAATAATAGCAACTTCTGCCTTGTCCACAGGCAAATACCAACCGTCTGGTTTATCATTCTTACCCGAAAACCCTAATTGATTGAATGTAGTAATTTGTCCTGTACCTTGCAATACATTTTCTTCACTATCATTGAATCCAAGAATAATCTTTGCCTCATCTCTAATTTGATCTTCTGTTCTCATAATTCTATACTCTTCTTCAAAAGCCATCTGACTATTTCTAATTTAGCAAGTATTGATAAATCATTGAAGTTTATCCAGTTGTTTTGTTAGTTGGGCGATGGTGAAGCCACGGAGGGTTTTGTAGCGTTGCACGGTGGGTTTGTTGGCTGTGGCGCGCTGGTGTTTGTCAAACTCCGCTTGCCAATGTGCTTTGCGGACTGGGTCGGAGAGTTCAGCCTTAACCTGTGCTACTACTTGGGCAAATTTGGCGTTTAACTCCTTTTGGTGCGCAGTAATCTTCTTAGGGTCACGGCGTTTGGGATAGTTGCTAATCACCGTTTGACCATAACGCATAGTGACATAAGTCTCGCTGTCGCTAGAAAGTCTGCCACTCACACTGCTAAAAGGTATTTCCAATTTCGCTTTTGCCATCGCTTATTCCTTATATATAATATATTTAGAACATCTGCTGCGGAAAGAAGTCTTAAGCTCCTTGCGTTATCGCGCAGAAATCTAAATAAATCTTATTTTCATCGACTCTGATTTTATTGCCACCGCTCTGCATTTTGGGGAAATCCCCAAACGCAACCGCTGAATCTTAAGTTAATGCAGCGGAACGAATATAAAAATGTCATATCTATGACGGTTCTCTCTCACTTTTCTCTCACTACTCTCTTCTATCGTTGCCCCTATTCTATGCTTGCGCTTGTTCCTCGGAGTGGGAACTCCTCGGGCGCTGCGCTCGGAGTGCGTTCCGTCGCACTCCTTCACATTGCCGTGTTCGTTGCTAGAAATCACGGCTATCCTCCACTT
>JAZOMR010000153.1:0-16804 GCA_045654105.1 Faecalimonas sp.
ATGATTGGTTTTAAATTTACAAGACATCCGAAATTGAATTTATCGGAGGAACATTTGGTTGCTGTAGAGAGAGTTCTGGAGAATAGAGTGAGAGAATTGCTTGAAATACCGGTTCGAACCAGGAAGGTACCGGAAAAAGTAAGATAGTAAAGGAATTGTGACACCACTGGTGACACAATTTAGTTGGAAGAATTGTTGAGTGCAGAACAAAAGTTCGATTTGTTCTGTACTTTTCTTTTATCTTTTGATATAATCTGGTAGAGTAAGTAGATAATAATAGTAATTGCGCAAGTGACTTGCACAATTATAAATGATTTAATGCGGAGATTGATTATGAATAAATTCGTTTTAAAATCAGAATACAAGCCAACCGGCGACCAACCACAAGCCATTGAAGCCCTTGTCAAAGGCTTCGAGGAAGGCAACCAATGCCAGACGTTACTTGGTGTGACAGGTTCCGGTAAGACATTTACGATGGCGAATATTATTGAAAAACTGAATAAACCAGCCTTGGTGATTGCACATAACAAGACCTTGGCAGCACAGCTTTACGGGGAGTTCAAGGAGTTCTTCCCTGATAATGCGGTGGAGTATTTTGTATCATACTACGATTATTACCAACCGGAGGCCTATGTGCCATCGTCAGATACTTATATTGCCAAAGACTCCGCTATCAATGATGAGATTGATAAACTGCGTCATTCAGCAACAGCAGCGCTTTCTGAACGCCGCGATGTAATCATTGTAGCCAGCGTGTCCTGTATCTACGGACTGGGTTCGCCGATTGATTATAAAGAAATGGTAATTTCTCTTCGACCGGGTATGATAAAAGACCGTGACGAAGTGATTCGCAAGCTTATCGATATCCAGTATGACCGCAATGAGATGGATTTTAAACGTGGAACCTTCCGGGTCCATGGAGATGTGTTGGAAATATTCCCTGCATATTCGGAAAGTAAAGCCTACCGTGTGGAATTTTTTGGGGACGAAGTAGACAGAATCACAGAGATAGATGTGCTGACAGGTGAGATTAAGGCTGCATTAGAGCATATGGTTATATTCCCTGCATCTCATTACGTGGTGTCCCAAGACAGCATGAATCGTGCCATTCATGAAATTGAAGATGAATTGGAAGAACGGGTGCGCTATTTTAAGAGTGAAGATAAATTGTTGGAGGCTCAGCGTATTGCTGAACGTACCAACTTCGATATAGAAATGATGAGAGAGACCGGATTTTGTTCTGGAATTGAGAACTATTCCAGACATTTGACGGGGCTTGAACCAGGGCAACCGCCACATACGCTTATCGATTATTTTCCAGATGATTTTCTGATTATGATTGATGAGTCTCACATGACTATTCCGCAATTGGGGGCTATGTACAATGGGGACCAATCGAGAAAATCTACGCTGGTGGATTATGGTTTCCGCCTGCCGTCTGCCAAGGATAACCGTCCCTTGAATTTTGGTGAGTTTGAAGGAAAAGTGAATCAGATGCTTTTCGTTTCTGCTACACCTGGCAAATATGAAGAGCAAAATGAACTCCTTCGTGCAGAGCAGATTATTCGCCCGACTGGACTTTTAGACCCAGTGGTAGAAGTGCGACCGATTGAAGGTCAGATTGATGATTTGATTGGGGAAGTTAATAAGGAAGTGGCGAACAAGAACAAGGTGCTGATTACGACGCTTACAAAACGTATGGCAGAGGATTTGACGGATTATATGCGTGAGCTGGGTATTCGTGTGAAATATCTCCACTCCGATATTGATACCTTGGAGCGAACAGAGATTATCCGAGATATGCGCCTGGATGTATTCGATGTTCTTGTGGGGATTAACCTGTTGCGAGAAGGTCTAGATATTCCGGAGATTACGCTGATTGCCATCTTAGATGCGGACAAGGAAGGCTTCCTTCGCTCGGAGACATCTCTGATTCAGACGATAGGCCGTGCAGCCCGTAACTCAGAAGGGCATGTTATTATGTATGCCGATACCGTTACAGATTCCATGAAACGTGCAATGGAAGAAACTGAGCGTAGACGCAAGCTTCAGATGGAGTATAATATAGAACATGGTATTACACCACAGACCATCAAAAAAGCAGTCCGCGACCTAATTAGTATTTCTAAGAAGGTTGCTGCGGAAGAGCTTCGCATGGAAAAGGATCCGGAATCTATGAGTAAGACGGAACTGGAGAAATTAATTAAAGATGTTTCTAAACAAATGCGAAAGGCTGCGGCAGAGCTTAACTTTGAAGCAGCGGCTGGGCTACGTGATAAGATGGTTGAATTAAAGCAAATTTATCAAGATATGGATTAGTAGTAATAGGAGTACAATAGAAAATATGGATAACAAAAAATATATCAAAATACGTGGTGCCAATGAGCACAACTTAAAAAATATAGATATAGATATCCCACGTAATGAATTAGTTGTTTTGACAGGGCTTAGTGGTTCGGGTAAGTCATCCCTTGCATTTGACACCATTTATGCGGAGGGGCAGAGGAGATACATGGAATCCTTGTCTTCTTATGCGAGACAATTCCTCGGGCAGATGGAAAAACCGAATGTGGAGAGTATCGAGGGTCTGTCGCCGGCCATTTCTATTGACCAGAAGACAACCAACCGTAACCCACGTTCTACCGTCGGGACTGTGACTGAAATATATGATTATTTCCGTTTGCTTTATGCAAGAATCGGTATTGTACATTGTCCGAAATGTGGCAAAGAGATTAAGAAGCAGACGGTGGACCAGATGGTAGACCAGATTATGGAGCTTCCGGAAGGGACGAAGATTCAGCTTTTGGCACCGGTTGTACGTGGCAAGAAAGGTCGCCATGAGAAATTGCTTGAGCGTGCAAAGAAAAGCGGTTATGTGCGTGTGCGCGTGGATGGCAACCTCTATGAATTGACCGAAGATATTCCTTTGGATAAGAATATCAAACATAATATTGAGATTATCGTGGACCGACTTGTGGTACGTCCGGGTATTGAAAAACGTATGACTGACTCCATTGAAAATGTTTTGGAGCTTGCAGAAGGTCTATTGGTAGTGGATGTGATTGGCGGGGAACCAATCCAATTTAGCCAGAGCTTTTCCTGTCCGGACTGCAATATCAGTATTGAAGAGATTGAACCAAGAACCTTTTCATTTAATAATCCGTTTGGAGCATGTCCGGTTTGCTTTGGCTTGGGTTATAAAATGGAGTTTGATATTGACCTAATGATTCCTGACCCGAGCCTTAGTATTGATGAAGGCGCAATCGTTGTATTAGGGTGGCAATCCAGTACAGATGAAAAAAGCTTTACGAGAGCCATATTAAATGCATTGAGCAAGGAATATAACTTCTCTTTAAGTACGCCGTTCCAAGATTATCCTGAGGATATCAAAAATATTCTAATTAATGGTACAAATGGGAAAACAGTAAAGGTACACTATGTGGGACAACGTGGAGAAGGATATTATGACATTGCCTTTGATGGTCTGATTCGCAGTGTAGAACGTCGTTATCGTGAGACGGCATCCGAGACTATGAAGGCAGAGTACGAGTCCTTTATGCGTATTACACCATGTCATGAGTGTGGCGGACAGCGTTTGAAACAGGGCGCACTTGCGGTAACTGTGGGTGGAAAGAACATTTCCGAGATTACGAACTTTTCCATAGAGAAGCTGGTACAATTTTTAGATGAATTACAGTTAACGACAACACAAGCCTTTATCGGAGAACAGATTTTAAAAGAAATCAAAGCCCGTCTGCGTTTCTTGATGAATGTAGGCTTGGATTATCTGACCTTGTCCCGTGCAACGGGCAGTCTGTCTGGTGGTGAAGCCCAGCGAATCCGTCTGGCTACTCAGATTGGTTCCGGTTTGGTAGGTGTGGCATATATTTTGGACGAGCCAAGTATTGGTCTTCACCAAAGAGATAATGATAAATTATTAGGCACATTGAAGCACTTGAGAGATTTGGGAAATACTTTGCTTGTAGTAGAGCATGACGAGGACACCATGCTGGAAGCGGACTATATCGTAGATATTGGACCGGGTGCAGGAGAGCATGGAGGTGAAGTGGTTGTTGCAGGAACCGCAGAAGAGATTATGGCTTGTGAGAAATCAATCACAGGCGCATATTTAAGCAAAAAACTGCAGATTCCGGTGCCGGAGACTCGCAAGGAGCCAAAGGGCTGGCTCACTGTTCGCGGGGCTGCAGAAAACAATCTGAAAGATATTGATGTGGAGATTCCGTTGGGAGTGATGACCTGCGTAACAGGTGTATCCGGCTCGGGTAAAAGTTCCCTGGTAAACGAAATCTTATATAAGTCACTTGCCAAAAAACTGAATCGCGCAAGAACCATTCCGGGAAAGCATAAAGGTATCGAAGGTGTGGAACAATTAGATAAGGTGATTAACATTGACCAGTCACCAATTGGAAGAACACCAAGGTCAAACCCGGCTACGTATACGGGTGTGTTTGATATGATTCGTGACTTGTTTGCGGCAACACCGGATGCAAAGGCAAAAGGCTATAAAAAAGGCAGATTTAGTTTCAATGTTAAGGGCGGACGCTGTGAGGCATGCTCCGGCGATGGTATTTTAAAGATTGAAATGCATTTCCTTCCGGACGTGTATGTGCCTTGTGAGGTTTGTGGTGGCAAGCGATATAACCGGGAAACGCTGGAAGTGAAGTACAAGGGCAAGAGCATTTATGATGTGCTGAACATGACCGTGGAAGAAGCCTTGAGCTTCTTTGAAAATGTGCCAAGTATTCGAAGAAAGATAGAAACCTTATATGATGTGGGACTTTCCTACATTCGTTTGGGACAGCCGTCTACAACTTTATCAGGAGGAGAAGCCCAACGTATTAAGCTGGCAACTGAACTCAGCAGAAGAAGTACGGGAAAAACCATCTATATTCTGGATGAACCTACAACCGGACTTCATTTTGCAGATGTGCATAAGTTGACGGAGATTCTAGGTCGTCTGACACAAGATGGCAATACAGTTGTTGTCATTGAACACAACCTGGATGTAATAAAAACAGCAGACTATATTATCGATATTGGACCGGAAGGCGGCGACAAAGGTGGAACTGTGATTGCAAAAGGAACGCCGGAGGAGGTTGCAGAAAATCCGATATCTTATACAGGACATTATATTAAACGCGAGCTGACTCTTAAGAAAAGTGAAAAAATATAAAAAACTCTTTCCATTTATTAGAAATTCAATTATAATGTTATAGACATTAGACTAGCGAACGAAAGATAATAGAATAGATAAGAGTAGTGAAAGGAGAAATCAGATGTCAGTTACAGATATCGGAATCGATTTAGGAACCGCCAGTGTGTTGGTGTATGTAAAAGGAAAAGGTGTTGTTTTGAAAGAGCCTTCAGTTGTTGCATTTGACAGAGATACGAATGAAATCAAAGCAATTGGGGAAGATGCAAGATTGATGCTTGGAAGAACTCCGGGAAACATCGTTGCTATCAGACCTTTAAGACAAGGTGTTATTTCAGATTATACGGTTACAGAAAAGATGATTAAATATTTCGTACAGAAGGCAGTTGGAATCCGTCTTTTCAAAAAACCGCGTATTAGTATCTGTGTGCCAAGTGGTGTGACAGAAGTAGAAAAGAAGGCAGTTACAGAAGCAGGATTTGCAGCAGGTGCAAGAGACGTGCATTTGATTGAAGAGCCGGTAGCGGCTGCAATTGGTGCAGGTATCGATATTGCAAAACCATGTGGAAATATGATCGTAGATATCGGTGGCGGTACAACAGACGTTGCAGTTATTTCTCTTGGCGGAACAGTAGTTAATACATCTCTCAAGGTTGCAGGTGATGATTTTGACGAGGCAATTGTGCGTTATATGCGTAAGAAACACAATCTGTTGATTGGTGAACGTACTGCAGAAGATATTAAGATTAAGATTGGTACAACCTATCCATTAGTAGAAGATATGGCTATGGAAGTACGCGGACGTAATCTTGTAACAGGTCTTCCAAAGACAGTTACGGTTACTTCTTCAGAAACAGAAGAAGCGCTTCGCGAAACAACCGCGCAGATTGTAGAAGCAGTAATTGCGGTGTTGGAGAGAACTCCACCGGAATTGTCAGCAGATATTTTGGACCGAGGCATTGTGCTTACAGGTGGCGGTGCATTACTTCGCGGTTTGGAAGAATTGATTGAAGAAAAGACCGGAATTAATACAATGACGGCAGAAGATCCAATGAAGGTCGTTGCCATTGGAACAGGTCAGTTTGTAGAATTCATGGGTAAATAGGTATGTAGGGGCTGTCTTTTTAAAAAAAGTAGCCCCTTTATGTTTGAGAGGAGGGAATGTTTTGGAGACAGTAAAGGGATATGTGGACCACATTGTATTTCGAAATGAGGATAATGGCTATACCGTATTCCATTTAACAAACGAAGATGGTGAATTAACCTGTGTCGGAACATTTCCGTATATCGGGGAAGGCGAATTACTGCAGGTTTCAGGAGAATACATAACACATAATGTCTATGGTCTGCAGCTACAGGTGTCAGAGCATGAAATGTTAGAGCCGGAAGATTTGATTTCTATCGAGCGGTACCTAGGCTCCGGAGCCATTAAAGGCTTGGGTGCCGTGTTGGCAGGCAGAATTGTGCGAAGATTCAAAGGAGATACCTTTCGGATTATCGAAGAAGAGCCGGAAAGACTAGCTGAAGTCAATGGAATCAGTGAGCGCAAGGCTCGAGAGATTGCTGTTCAAGTCTATGAAAAGAAGGACATGCGAAAGGCAATGATTTATCTGCAAAAATATGGCATTACAACTGCGCTTGCGGCAAAGATTTATACCCATTATGGGCAACATGTGTATCGTGTAATGGAAGAGAACCCATATCAGATTGCGGACCATGTTCCAGGTGTAGGATTTAAAACAGCAGATGAAATTGCAAGGAGAATTGGCATACACACAGATTCGGATTATCGCATACGTAGCGGTATTTTCTATGTGCTTTTGCAGGCATCTGCAGATGGACACATTTATTTGCCGGAGGCGGAAGTGCTTCGCCGAACCAAAGAACTTTTGGAAATCGAATTAGGGGACCTTTCCAAGTATTTGATGGATTTGGCTATTGAAAGAAAGATTGTTGTAAAAGAAGTAGATGAGGAAAAACGCATCTACTCTGCCCAGTACTATTATATGGAGTTAAACACAGCCAAAATGCTCCATGATTTGAATGTAAAGCATGAGCTTGCAGACGTGGTGATAGAAAAACGTTTGAGCCAGATAGAGCAAAATGCCAATTTGGAACTAGACGAGATGCAAAAACAAGCGGTTATTGCCGCGGTGCGAAATGGGGTATTCATATTAACCGGAGGTCCGGGTACAGGAAAGACCACGACCATTAATGCCATGATTCACTTCTTTGAAAGTGAAGGAATGGATATATATCTGGCTGCACCAACAGGTCGAGCGGCAAAACGAATGACAGAAGCCACAGGTTATGAGGCAAGAACCATTCACCGGATGTTAGAGCTTGGCTATGTGCCAGAGGGTGACGACAACCGCATGCATTACGGCAGAAATGAAGAGAATCCGTTAGAAGCAGATGTGATTATCATCGATGAGATGTCCATGGTGGACCTGCCTTTAATGAATGTACTGCTTCGAGCTATTGTGGTTGGTACGAAATTAATTCTTGTGGGAGATAAGGACCAGCTTCCATCTGTTGGTCCAGGAAGCGTGTTGAAGGATTTGATTGAGTCCCATTGCTTTCCAGTCGTCACATTGAATAAGATTTTCAGACAGGCTGAGGAGAGTGACATTGTTGTAAATGCGCATAAAATCAACCGAGGCGAAGAGGTAATCTTGGATAACAAAAGCAAGGATTTCTTTTTCCTGAAACGAAATGATGCCAATACCATTATTAGCGTGGTGCTGACATTGATTCAAAAGAAGTTACCAAAGTATGTGGATGCAGACCCGTTTGACATTCAAGTATTGACGCCAATGCGCAAGGGCATGTTGGGGGTGGAACGCCTGAATACGATTATGCAACAATATTTGAACCCGCCTGACCCGAAGAAAGCGGAAAAAGAATATGGAGACAAGGTATTTCGTGTGGGTGATAAGGTCATGCAGATAAAAAATAATTATCAGCTGGAATGGGAAATTGCCACAAAGTATGGTCTGGTGGTTGACAATGGCGTAGGCGTATTCAATGGAGATATTGGGCGAATTACAGAAATCAACAACTATACAGAAACCATGGAGGTTGAGTTTGAGGAAAAGAAAAAGGTGAAATATTCCTTTGAATTACTGGAAGAACTGGAGCTTGCATATGCAGTAACCATTCACAAATCACAGGGAAGTGAATATCCTGCAGTCGTAATTCCGCTTTTACAGGGACCGCGTCAGCTATATCATCGGAATTTAATTTATACCGCTGTGACAAGAGCAAGAAAATGTGTGACGCTGGTAGGGAGCGATACCACATTTCAGGAAATGATTTGCAATGTAAATGAACAGAATCGATATACGAGTCTTGCAGAGCAGATCGTGGAATTGCTATAGAGAGTCTAAGTTAAATATGAATTTTATTGAGAAGTGTTTGGGGATTTTATATCCCCAAACATGTTGTTTTTGTGGGAAAGTAAACAAAGAACCTATTTGCAGAGAATGTGAGGGAGAAGTCACATATATTGAGGAACCCATTTGTAAAAAATGTGGGAAACCAATCCGGTACGAGGAGAACGAATATTGCAGCGATTGTGAAAGTCTCAAGTTTCATTATGAGCAGGGCAGAAGCGTATGGCTTCATACAGGAAAAGTCCGCTGGTCCATTTATCAGTTTAAATACTATAATCGCAGAATTTATGGAAAGTTTTATGCGCAGGAGCTTTTTCGCTTGCATGGTCAGTGGATAAAAAGTAAAGGAATTGATGTTATTATTCCAATTCCACTACATAGAAAAAAGCAAAGGATACGAGGGTATAACCAGTCAGAGCTTGTAGCACGGCATCTAGGCAGGCTATTGGATATTCCAGTCAATGAAAGGGCTGTCGCTCGTGTGCGAAATACAAAGCCCCAAAAGGAATTAAGCCATAAAGAAAGGCGGAAAAATCTGCAGGATGCATTTCGGATAACTAAACACTGGAAAAGCGAGAAAAATGTGCTTTTGATTGACGATATTTACACAACCGGAAATACGATAGATTCGGTTGCAAAGTTACTGCGAGAAAAAGGTGTGAATAAAGTGTGGTTTTTGACCATAAGTATTGGACAAGGTTTCTAGAAATGTGTTATACTATAATGTAAATTAGGAGTAGTATGTATAGAGGTGATGCTTATGTTGAATGAAGAACGAGTGAAACATATGATTAAGCTTGCTGATTATGAAACAAAAGGTGGAAAAGAAGAACAAAAAATCACTTCTTTTTATAAAAAAGATTATATTAGTATGAATATCATGTGGACCTTACTGTGGATGACCGTAGCATATGGACTTGTAGTGGCGACAGTATGGCTGGCACTAAGGGACCTTGTAACAGTAGAGCTTGCGCAGATTCAAGTACTGTCATTGGTGATATTAATCGCAAGTATATATATAGTGCTTTTCATTACATACATGGTTGCGGCAAAAAGATATTATAAAAGGAGACATGCTCGTGCATATCATCGTGTAAAGAAATTCAAAGAAAATCTGATGATCTTAGAGAAAATGTACGAGAAGGAGGATCAAGATGCAGAAACTGTTTGAGATGAAAGGATATCTGACAAAGTATTATGCTAAATATTCCAAGATTGTGGATAAAACAATTCAATTTGTATTGGCATTACTAACGTTTACATTTATCAATCAAAATATTGGATTTTCTGACATTATTGCCAACCCAATTATGACCATCGTGCTGTCTTTAATTTGTATGTTGCTTCCCATGTCCATGATTGTGGTATTGGCGACTATTGTAACTATCGTTCAGGTGGTGACAGTGTCAGTTGGAATGGCGATTGTATTTTTAATTTTATTTGTTGTGCTGTATGCGTTTTATTTTCGATTTGCATCGGGCAAAGCATTGATTTTATTGTTGACGCCAATTGCATTTATGTTTCAAATACCAGTTGTGATTCCGATTGTATTTGGTTTGGTAGGAAGTCCAATCTGTATATTACCAATTACTGCAGGTACTGTGATTTATTACACCATTGATTATGTTAAAACCAACGGAAGCTTGTTTACATCGGTTGGAGACATGGATTTATTGACACAGATTGGTACATACGTGCAGGCGATTTTTGCCAATCGTGAAATGTGGTGTGTGATTATTGCATTTGCAGTATGCTTACTTTTGGTTTACAGCGTGAGAAGATTATCCGTTGATTACGCATGGGAAATTGCTATCATCGCCGGTACATTAGGTAACATTAATGTAATGGCATATGGATATATTGTAATGGATATACAACTTTCCTATGTGTCATTGATTGTGGGAAGCCTGGTAGGTATTCTCATCGCATTGCTACTTAAGTTCCTTGTGTTCTCTGTGGATTATACAAGAACCGAGTATCTGCAGTTTGAAGATGATGAATATTATTACTATGTAAAGGCTGTTCCAAAGGCTGCAGTAGCAATTCCAGAAAAGACGGTAAAACGTATTAATGAACGTCAGAAAACAGGTGTGATTGATGCGGAGCAAATTGTTGAGCTGGAAAAAATGTCAAAAAACAATGATGATGATTCCGAGATACAGAGAATCATAGACGAAGAATTAAAGAATTAAAAAACCAGATGGAGGTAACAGGATGGGACAGGGTATTCGAAATATTTTGAATACGTATCTTGATGATTGGTATTGGCCGGATATGAGAATCACAGATTTAATTGAGATTCTGATTATTGCGTTTTTGGTATACTATGTCATTAAATGGATTAAAAATACAAAGGCTTGGATGCTGTTAAAGGGGATAGCTGTGTTGGCTGTCTTTATCCTGCTTGCGGCTATTTTTAAGATGAATACCATTTTATGGTTGGCGAAGAATTCTATTAGCGTACTGGCCACAGCAGCAGTTATTGTGTTCCAGCCTGAACTTCGTAGAGCACTGGAAAAGTTAGGTCAGAAGGATTTCTTAAATGCAATTACGCTTTTTGAAAAGAACAGAGATTCCGAGAGATTTGGAATAAAAACAGTGGATTCTATTGTGACTGCTTGCTATGAGATGGGTAGGGTAAAAACAGGAGCGTTAATTGTTGTGGAACGTGACATTATGCTGACGGAATATCAACATACAGGAATTGAATTGGACTGTATCGTGTCAGAACAGATGCTTATTAATATTTTTGAACACAATACACCCCTTCATGATGGAGCTGTGATTGTACGTGGAGACCGTATTGTAGCTGCAACCTGTTATTTGCCTTTGTCTGAGAACATGGGATTGAGCAAACAGCTTGGAACCAGACATCGCGCAGCTGTAGGAATGAGCGAAGTAAGTGATGCCCTGATTATCTGTGTTTCAGAGGAAAATGGAAATGTGTCCTATGCAATGGGCGGACATATTACTCGTGGAGTATCAGAAGCGCAATTGCGGGAGCAATTGATTCAGTTGCAAAGCAGAACAAAGTTAGAAGAAGGAAATAAAAAGTTCACATTGAAGAAAGGAAGACGCAAGGATGGTACTGAAGGACAAATGGAAAAATAATCTTGGTCTTAAAATACTGGCAGTTTTATTTGCGATTTTCTTATGGTGGATGGTTGTAAATATAGATGACCCAATTAATAAAAAGACATATGCTGTTGACGTTACTGTGACAAATCCGGAAGTGATTACCAATGCAGGAAAAAGTTATCAGATTATGGACGATACAAAGAACATTTCGGTAACGGTAAAAGCAAGACGAAAAGTGCTCGATGAAATAAAAAAGAGCAACATTATTGCCACAGCAGACCTACGGGAAATGCAGGATACCTCTGTACCAATTCGTGTGAGTGTGGCAGGATTTGAAGGGGATTATGAAGAAGTAATAGCAAATCCAAGAAACATACAAGTGAAGGTAGAAAATACACAGAAGAAAACGTTCCCAATTACTACCGTTGCCATAGGAAGTCCGAGAGACGGTTATGTGGTTGGAAGTATGACAGCATCGCCAAAGACGGTTGATATCAGCGGACCAGAATCGTCCATTGCGAAAATCAGTAAGGTTGTAGCTAAGGTAGATGTAAGTGAGCTGGCATCAGATACCTCCGTGCAGGCGCAGCTGATATACTACGATGCGGCAGACAATATCATAGATAAGACATTACTGACCAGCAACTGCGATAAGAATGGTGTATCTGTCACAATTGACATATGGAAGACCAAGGAATTAACCTTGAAATTTGACACATCAGGTATTGAGGCGTCAGATGGTTATGTATTTACCGGAATTGAAGTGGAGCCTCAAACTGTTGAAGTGGCAGGTAACCCAGATATTCTTCGAGGAATGACAGCAATTGAAATCGACAAAAAAGCCCTTGAGAAAACGGAGATGACGGAAAGCGAAGAAGTGATTGTAGACATCAAAGAATACATGCCGGAAGGTATAACTCTGGCAGATGCGGATGCGGCAAGTGTAGTCGTTCGTATTCTTTTGGAAAAGGCTGGCACGAAGACATTGCGCTTACCAACTGGCTCTATTACTGTGCTGAATGCATCTGAAAAACTACAACTTGCTTATGAGGCCTTGGAAGTAGAACTCACCTTCTCGGGTTCGGAAGAGAATTTAGAAAAATTGACTAGTGTGTCCATCATTGCGTCAATTGATTTAAAAGAATACACACAAGAAGGCAAATACACAGTTCCAGTTAAGGTAACAGAATTGCCGGCTGGCTGTACGTATACGGCAGTAGTAGAAGTTAAGATTGAATTGACAAAAAAATAGGAGGTTATCAGTTTTGGTAACACAGAAAATAACAATTAAAAACCCTACCGGATTGCATTTGCGTCCGGCAGGTCTGTTCTGCAAGATGGCAGTGAAGTTTAAATGTAAGATTACGTTTCAACATAAGGATACAATAGCGAATGCGAAAAGTGTCTTGAGTGTACTGGGTGCCTGTATCAAAGCAGGGGATGAAATTGAAATCATCTGTGATGGCGAGGATGAACAGGAAGCACTTGATGCTATGTTGAAGATTATAGAAGACGGATTAGGAGAGTGACATAAAATGTTGAATTACCAGAAATATAAAAGGGTTCCGGTTATGACTTACCCGGAAAGAGAATGGCCAAACAAACAAATCCATAAAGCGCCAATGTGGTGTAGTGTGGATTTGCGAGACGGCAATCAAGCCTTGATTGAACCAATGACAGTAGAAGAAAAGGTGGAAATGTTCAATTTACTTGTAAAGTTAGGCTTTAAAGAAATCGAAGTAGGTTTTCCATCTGCTTCACAAATTGAATTTGACTTTATGCGTGAATTGGTAGACAGAGAATTAATTCCGGATGATGTGACAGTTCAAGTCCTGGTACAATGCCGTGAGCATTTGATTCAAAGAACATTTGAAGCATTAGAAGGTGTGAAACGTGCAATTGTACATATTTATAACTCTACATCTACCCTTCAAAGAGATGTGGTGTTCAATAAAGGGAAAGAAGAAATCAAACAGATTGCGATTGAAGGAACCAAGCTGGTGAAGTCATTTGTAAAGAATTTTCCGGGACATATTACCTTAGAGTATTCTCCTGAAAGCTTTACAGGGACAGAATTAGATTATGCTTTGGAGATTTGTACCGTTGTTCAAGAAACATGGGGCGCTACCAAAGAAGAGCCAATCATCATCAATCTGCCAGCAACGGTTGAAATGACGACTCCAAATGTCTATGCAGACCAGATTGAATGGATGCACAAGAATTTTAAAAATCGCGAAAGTATAATTTTAAGTATTCACCCACACAATGACCGTGGAACCGGTGTAGCAGCAACAGAACTTGCACTTTTAGCAGGTGCTGACCGTGTGGAAGGAACACTGTTTGGAAATGGAGAACGTACCGGTAACCTGGATATTCTCACTGTTGCTTACAACATGTTCTCGCAGGGAATTAATCCGGAATTGGATTTGACAAATATTGTGGAAATACAGGAAGTATACGAAAGATGCTGTAAGATGGAGGTGCCAATGCGTCATCCATATGCAGGTAAATTGGTATTTACTGCGTTTTCAGGTTCACATCAAGATGCCATTAATAAGGGTGTGAGAGCGATGAAAGAACGCCATCAAGATTGGTGGGAGGTTCCATATCTTCCAATCGACCCATCAGATGTAGGGCGTGAATACGAACCAATTGTTCGTATCAATAGCCAGTCAGGTAAGGGCGGCGTTGCATTTGTTATGGACAGCGAATTTGGATTCAAGCTTCCAAAAGCAATGCATAGAGAGTTCGCAGATGTGATTCAGAAGATTGCTGAAAAACAGGGTGAAGTTGCACCGGCAACCATCATGGAAGTATTTGAACAAGAATATTTGAAACTGAAAACACCATATGAATTCCTTCGCGCAAGAGCAGAGGACCATGGTGACCGTGATACAAAAGTAGAGTTGAGTTTCAATTATAAAGGTGAAACAAAGGAAGTAGAAGCGGTTGGAAATGGACCACTTGATGCAGTGAAGGTTGCTCTTCAGCAGACAAATGGAGTGGATGTAAGTATTCTGGATTACACGCAACATGCGCTTGGTGAAGGGTCAAATGCGAAAGCAGCGGCTTATATTTGCATGAAGGATGAAGCAACTGGAAATGTCACTTTTGGTGTGGGAGTGAGCTCCAATATTACAAGAGCCGGTATTCGCGCTGTGTTCAGCGCATTGAATCGGTTGGCACGTTAAAATGTAGTTTGGTGCTTAAAAATAGTAGTGTAAAAGTTATGAGACACAAGAAAAGGGAGGAACAGAAAAATGGCAAAAGCAACATTAGTTATTATGGCGGCAGGAATCGGAAGCCGTTTCGGTGGTGGAATTAAACAATTAGAACCGGTTGGGCCAAATGGGGAAATTATCATGGATTACTCCATCTACGATGCGATGGAAGCAGGATTTGATAAGGTCGTTTTTGTAATTCGCAAGGATTTAGAAAAAGATTTCAAAGAGGTAATTGGAAATCGTATCGAAAAGATTGTGGAAGTAAAATATGCATTTCAGGAGAAATCAGACATTCCGGAGCCATATAAAACGAATTATGCAGAGCGTGTAAAACCATGGGGAACAGGACAGGCAATTCTGTGCTGTAAGGATGTTGTGAATGAGCCGTTCTTGGTCATTAATGCAGATGACTACTATGGCAAAGAAGCCTATGCAGTAGCTTATAACCATTTAATGAAAGAGCAGGAAGCAAGTGATAAAGTACAAATCAGTATGGTTGGATTTGTTCTTGGCAATACCTTAAGTGAAAATGGTGGAGTAACACGAGGAATCTGTAAGGTGGATGACAATAACATCCTTACGGATGTGGTGGAAACCAGCAATATCATTAAAACAGAAACAGGTGCTGCAGTTCAAACCGAGGAGGGAGCTGTCCCTGTGGATGTAAATTCATTGGTGTCCATGAATATGTGGGGACTAACACCAGAATTTTTCAATATCTTAGAGACCGGTTTTGTTCAGTTTTTGGAAGAAAAAGCAGACAATTATATGAAAGCAGAGTATCTGCTACCTACTATTGTGGGAGGATTGCTTCGTGAAGAAACTGCTGAAGTTGCTGTACTTAGGTCCAATGACAAATGGTTCGGTGTTACATATAAAGAAGATAAAGATTATGTGGTTGCGTCGGTTAGAGCTTTGATTGATGCAGGAGTTTACCCAAATCAGTTGTTTGTACAGTAAATCGACTGGATGACAGTTTGGGGTCTTTGTCAAATTGGTCAGACAGCATTTACATAGGGAATATAAATATAATCAAATGAGGGAATACTTATGAAAAAAAGTTTACTTGTAATACTTGCAATTTGCTTAATGATGACTGGATGTAAAAAGCAAGAAAACGAAGATAAAGGAACCAAGGTGAGTGCGCAGGCTGTTAGTTTGTTCCAAATGCCGAATTTAAAAGAAATTCCAGAGCCTGCAAATCAAAATCTCCTTACCGGTTGGGCGAATTTATCAGAAAAGGCGATTGGGAAAAGACCGGTGGCTGTTATGGTTAACAATGTGGAACCAGCACTTCCGCAGTATGGAATCTCGCAGGCAGATGTGATTTTTGAACTTCCGGTGGAAGGTGATTTAACAAGACTCATGGCAATGTATGCAGACTATACGAAGGTGCCGGATATCTGTGCAATTCGAAGCTGTCGATATTACTATCCTGCAATAGCAAAGGGATTTGACGCCTTTTACATACATTGGGGAAGTGATCAGTCTATTGTCAGTTATTTAAAATCAATACAACCGGACAAGTATGATGGTTTATCAAACGATGGCGGATTGTTCGGCAGAGACAGTGCAAGAAGAAGCGCAGGATACTCCCTGGAACATACTGGTTATTTTAAAGGTACGAAATTTGCTTCCGTAGTAGACAGTAAGGGTGAGAGAGTTAATTTAAAGGATACAAAAAAAGGAACTGCTTTCCAATTTGCCGACTATGGTACACTTGTGACACCTACAGGCGGAGCATGTAATACCGCTACAGTTCGATTTGGTGCATGTACTTCCAAATTCACATATAATGCGGAAACAAATACCTACTTAAAATCCATGAATGGACATAAGCATGTGGATGGTAAAACGGGAGAACAATTGGCGTTTACCAATGTATTTGTTTTGGAAACAAGTATTTCTGTAAAAGATCCTGTTGGACATAAGAA
>JAZOMR010000154.1:0-4813 GCA_045654105.1 Faecalimonas sp.
TTGGAAATGTGCTTGAAATAGCAACCGAAAGAAGGTATAATAATACGAATTAAAGACATTTTATAGATGAGAGGGATTAGATATGGAAAAAACAATGGATAAAATTGTAGCACTTGCCAAATCAAGAGGTTTTGTATATCCAGGCTCTGAAATTTACGGAGGTCTTGCAAATACATGGGATTACGGAAACCTTGGCGTTGAGTTAAAGAATAATGTAAAAAGAGCATGGTGGCAGAAATTCATACAGGAGAACCCATATAACGTTGGTGTTGACTGTGCCATCTTAATGAATCCGCAGACATGGGTGGCTTCTGGTCACTTAGGTGGTTTCAGCGACCCACTTATGGATTGTAAAGAATGTAAAGAAAGATTCCGTGCAGACAAAATCATCGAAGATTATGCTGCGGAAAATGGAATTGAATTGACAGAAAGCGTTGACGCTTGGTCAAAAGAACAGATGGAAGCATGGGTAGAAGAACACAATGTTCCATGTCCAACCTGTGGAAAGCACAATTTTACAGAGATTCGTCAGTTCAACTTGATGTTCAAAACATTCCAGGGTGTAACTGAAGATGCAAAGAATACAGTATACCTTCGTCCGGAAACAGCACAAGGTATTTTCGTAAACTTTAAAAATGTACAACGTACATCAAGAAAGAAAATCCCATTTGGTATCGGACAAATCGGTAAATCATTCCGTAATGAAATTACTCCTGGTAACTTCACTTTCCGTACTCGTGAATTTGAACAAATGGAATTAGAATTCTTCTGTGCACCAGATACAGACCTTGAATGGTTTGCATACTGGAAAAACTTCTGTATCAATTGGTTACAGACATTGGGTATCAAGGAAGAAGAGATGCGCGTGAGAGACCATTCTCCGGAAGAACTTTCTTTCTATAGTAAAGCAACAAGTGATATCGAGTTTTTATTCCCATTTGGTTGGGGCGAGCTTTGGGGTATTGCTGACAGAACAGACTATGACCTTACACAGCATCAAGAAGTATCAAAACAGGATATGACCTATTTTGATGATGAAAAGAAAGAGAAATACATTCCATACGTAGTAGAGCCATCACTTGGTGCAGACCGTGTGGTACTTGCATTCCTTTGTGCAGCATATGATGAGGAAGAATTGGAAGGCGGAGATGTTCGTACTGTACTTCATTTCCATCCTGCACTTGCACCGGTTAAGATTGGTGTGCTTCCACTTTCTAAGAAATTAAATGAAGGTGCAGAAAAAGTATTTGCAGAATTGTCTAAATACTATAACTGTGAATTCGATGATCGTGGAAACATCGGAAAACGTTACCGTCGTCAAGATGAAATCGGAACTCCGTTCTGTATTACATACGACTTCGAATCAGAAGAAGACGGAGCTGTAACAGTACGTGACCGTGACACGATGGAACAAGAAAGAATTAAAATTGAAGATTTGAAAGCATATTTCGAGAAGAAATTCGAGTTTTAATCATTAGAAACATAACGGAGGCGTAGTGGAATATTACTACGTCTCGTGTGTTATATGAAAGGGGATAAACATGGAATCAACAAATTTGTGGAAAACATATTCAGAAAATCAATTACAAGAGTTAGAAAAGGTAAATGAAGATTACAAGACATACCTTGACAATGGTAAGACAGAAAGAGAATGTATCCGCGAAGCTGTAAAAATGGCAAAAGAACGTGGATACAAAGATTTAAATGATGTCATTGCAAATGGAGAAACCTTAAAAAAAGGTGACTGCGTATACGCTGTATGCATGGATAAAACCATTGCCATGTTCCAAATCGGAGAAGAACCATTAGAAAATGGTATGAATATTTTGGGCGCACACGTGGATTCACCACGTATCGACGTGAAGCAAAATCCATTATATGAAGCAGGAGAATTGGCATACCTTGATACACACTACTACGGTGGTGTAAAGAAATATCAATGGGTGACAATCCCGTTGGCAATTCATGGTGTAGTTGCGAAAAAAGACGGTTCTGTGGTTGAAATTGTAATCGGTGAAGATGAAAAAGACCCAGTACTTTGCATTACAGACCTCTTGATTCATTTGGCTTATGAACAATTAGAAGCAAAAGCCTCAAAGGTAATCGAGGGCGAGAAATTAGATTTATTAATTGGAAATATGCCTCTTGATGGAGAAGAAAAAGAAGCAGTTAAAGCAAATGTATTGAAACTTTTGAAAGAAAAATACGATATTGAAGAAGAAGATTTTGTATCAGCTGAATTGGAAATCGTTCCAGCTGGAAAAGCACGTGACTGTGGTTTGGATAGAAGTATGGTTATCGGCTATGGACAGGATGACAGAGTATGTGCATTTACTTCTCTTTTGGCAATGCTTGAAGCAAAGGACTTAAAGAAAACAGCATGCTGTTTGTTGGTTGACAAGGAAGAAATCGGAAGCGTTGGTGCAACAGGTATGCAGTCACGTTTCTTTGAAAATGTAGTTGCAGAACTTCTCTTAGCAATGGGCGTTGATTCAAACATAAAGGTGAGAAGAGCACTTGCTAATTCAAAAATGCTTTCTTCTGACGTAAGTGCTGCATATGACCCAATGTTTGAAAGTGTGTTTGAAAAGAAAAACACAGCATATTTTGGACACGGTATGGTGTTTAATAAATACACAGGTCGTGGAGGAAAGAGTGGTTCAAACGATGCAAATGCAGAATACATTGCATATTTAAGACGCATTTTTGAAAGAGAAAATGTAAACTTCCAGACAGCAGAGCTTGGTCGTGTAGACATTGGCGGTGGCGGAACAATCGCATATATTCTTGCAAACTATGGCATGGATGTTATCGACAGCGGTGTTGCAGTGCTTTGCATGCATGCACCATGGGAAGTGACAAGCAAAGCCGATGTGTATGAGGCTTATAGAGGATATAAGGCATTTTTGATTGGTGAATAGAAGAAGTGAAATTGGTTACTATTCAGCCATAAAGTATATGTATTGTCAACTTACATGCGAGCATGACGTTCCCATACATATATTTGCCGCATGGCTGAATAGTAACAAATTGTTAGCAAAATTAGGAAAATTTCTTGACTAATATAGGAAAAACAGATAGAATAAATATGTGGTTGATTTTTTAAACCACACAACAACATTTATAATACAAGATTTACATATAACGGCTTCCAGATAGAAGTCGTGTTTTTGTCGTCTTGTAATTATGAAATATTTTTAGAGGGAGGTCATAGAGAATATGACAAAATGGGTTTATATGTTCACCGAAGGTGACGCCAGCATGAGAAACCTCCTTGGAGGAAAAGGTGCTAACCTTGCTGAGATGACAAAATTAGGTCTTCCAGTACCACAGGGATTTACCATCTCAACAGAAGCATGTACACAGTACTACGAAGATGGTCGTCAGATTAATGACGAAATCCAAGCACAGATTAACGAAGCAATCGTTAAGATGGAAGAAATTACAGGAAAGAAATTTGGGGATTTAGAAAATCCATTACTTGTATCTGTTCGTTCCGGTGCAAGAGCATCTATGCCAGGTATGATGGATACTATTTTGAACCTAGGTTTGAATGAAGAAGTAGTTGAAGTAGTTGCTAAGAAAACAGGCAACGAAAGATGGGCACGTGACTGCTACAGAAGATTTATCCAAATGTATTCTGACGTAGTTATGGAAGTTGGTAAGAAATACTTTGAAGAACTTATCGACAAAATGAAAGAAGAAAAAGGTGTAACTCAAGACGTTGACCTTACAGCAGAAGACTTGAAAGAATTAGCTAATCAGTTCAAAGCTGAATACAAAGCGAAAATTGGACAAGACTTCCCGAACGATCCAAAGGAACAATTAATGGGAGCTGTAAAAGCAGTATTCCGTTCTTGGGACAACCCTCGTGCAAATGTTTACCGTCGTGATAACGACATCCCATATTCATGGGGTACAGCTGTAAACGTACAGGAAATGGCATTTGGTAACTGGTCAGACGAATCAGGTACAGGTGTTGCATTTACTCGTGACCCAGCTACAGGTGAAAAGAAATTAATGGGTGAATTCTTAATCAATGCGCAAGGTGAAGACGTTGTTGCCGGTGTTCGTACACCACAACCAATCGCAGAGATGAAAGACGTTATGCCAGAGGTTTTCGAACAATTCACAAATGTTTGTAGCATTTTGGAAAACCACTACAGAGATATGCAAGACATGGAATTTACAATTCAAGACCGTAAATTATTCATGCTTCAAACACGTAATGGTAAGAGAACAGCTCAAGCTGCTCTTAAGATTGCTTGTGACTTAGTTGACGAAGGAATGAGAACAGAAGAAGAAGCTGTTGCTATGATTGATCCTCGTAACTTAGATACATTATTACATCCACAATTTGACGCAAAAGCATTAAAGGCTGCTACACCAATGGGTAAAGGTCTTGGAGCTTCTCCAGGTGCTGCTTGCGGTAAAGTTGTATTTACAGCTGATGACGCAGTTGCATGGGCTGAAAAAGGTGAAAAAGTTGTTCTTGTTCGTCTTGAAACATCACCAGAAGATATCATGGGTATGAAAGCAGCTCAAGGCATCCTTACAGTACGTGGTGGTATGACATCTCACGCAGCCGTTGTTGCTCGTGGTATGGGTACATGCTGTGTATCTGGATGTGGCGACATCAACATGGATGAAGAAAACAAGAAATTTACATTAGCAGGAAAGACATTCAACGAAGGAGATGAAATCTCTATCGATGGTACAACAGGTAACATCTACGACGGAATCATCCCAACAGTTGATGCTCAAATCGCTGGTGAATTCGGAAGAATTATGGCATGGGCTGACAAGTTCAGAA
>JAZOMR010000155.1:0-9876 GCA_045654105.1 Faecalimonas sp.
TTTATTTATGACATTGAGTTGGCGAAGAAAACGGGCTTTAATATGATTCGTAAACATATTAAGATTGAACCACTTCGCTGGTATTATCACTGTGACCGACTAGGTATGATTGTATGGCAGGATATGGTGAATGGCGGAACAACCTACAATATGATGTGGGCCTGCTATATGCCAACGGGACTTCCAATATTAGGACGAGTAATCAAAGATAATTTATATGGCATGTTTGCAAGAAAATCAGAAGAGGGACGTCGCCTTTGGGAAGAGGAGTGCAAAGGTACCATTGAACATTTATATAACGTACCTTCTATCTCTACATGGGTTCCGTTTAATGAGGCATGGGGCCAGTTTGATGCAGCGCGAGTGGCTGAAGATGTGAAGTATCAAGATCCTACCAGAACGGTTGACCATGCGAGTGGTTGGTTCGACCAGAAAGCAGGGGATTTCAACAGCGTACATAATTATTTCCGCAAGTTGAAGGTAGAAAAAGATGATAAACGTGCATTTGTCATTTCCGAATATGGCGGATATGCCTGCCATATTGCAGGACACTCCAGCGTGGAACGCATTTTTGGATATAAGAAATTTGATACCCTTGAGGATTTGTCAAAAGCGTACCATGAGTTATATGAAGGGCAGGTATTGCCTCTCGTTGAAAAAGGTTTAAGTGGTGTGGTTTATACGCAACTGTCTGATGTGGAAGAAGAAGTGAATGGACTTGTGACCTATGACCGCAAAGTAGTGAAAATTAAATAAGAGGTAGTAGATAAAACAAACGCTCGGGGCTTACCCGAGCGTTTTGATTAGTTCACGTAAAGTTTTTTCAACAGATTCTGTTATATCGGTTGCATGTTTATGGATTTCCGGTTTTGCATGTGCCATAGCGTAACTGGTTTCAGTGTATTCCAACATTTCAATATCATTTTGCTGGTCTCCAAAGCAAATCGCTTCCGCAGGGGTCAGGTTCATCTTTTCCAAAATAAATTTCAGAGCAGTTCCCTTGTTAGAACCAAATGGAATAAAATCAACCCAACAATTTCCGCCATATGCAACATTGATTTCATTTTCAAATAGAGATTTGAAATGTCCGTAAGATGCTTGTGTATTTTGTGTATTCCAAAAAGCAATTTTTACAATTGGCTCAGTTATATTTTTGAATGAGTCCACAGCAGTGGTGTCGTACTTCAAAAAGGAAATCATAT
This sequence comes from Faecalimonas sp., assembly GCA_045654105.1. Classification (GTDB taxonomy): domain Bacteria; phylum Bacillota; class Clostridia; order Lachnospirales; family Lachnospiraceae; genus Faecalimonas. The sequence continues at coordinate 1,203 of JAZOMR010000155.1, forward strand.
GATTGTAAAATTCCTCGTCGCCACTTTTGATGTATTGTGTGCTTGGACAGGATATGGTAAGTTTGCAGTCTGGCATTTTATCTACTTCTTCAATAATTCGCATTGCCAGGTCGTGGTCAAATTCTGTGATTACGTATTGTTGTCCTTCATGCATGCACATAGCCCCATTTTCAGAAATGTAGGAAATATCTTTTGCAACCGGTGCAAACAGAAGCTCCTGGCTCTGTAATTGGCGTCCGCTTGCAACTACGAAATGGATCCCATGCTTTTTTAATTCTAAGATAATGTCATATATTTCAGGATTCAGTTTTTTACTGCCTTCTGGAATTAATGTTCCGTCAATGTCGCTTGCAACTAACTTAATCATGTTTTAGTTTCTCCTAGTAGTTTATTTATGATTTTACGATTCAGTCAGAGCATAGCATAATTTCGAGAAGGGTGCAAGGAGGAAAAATCATGGATATTTCACAAACAGGCATATGTGGCATATACTAAAACAGAACCAGAAAAAAGGAGCAATATCATGCCATATTCAGTAATGTTAGATGCAGGGCACGGTGGTGCCAATCCAGGTGCAGTTTACGAGGGAAGACAAGAAAAGGATGATGCGCTTGCACTTGTCCTTGCCATTGGTCCAATCTTGGAGGCTAACGGAATTCAAACACTCTACACAAGAACCACAGACGTATATCAGACACCATTTGAAAAGGCTCAGCTTGCAAATGAAGCAGCAGTAGACTTCTTTGTATCTATTCACAGAAATTCTTTTCCGGAGGATAACGTAGTATCAGGTGTAGAAAGCTTGGTATATGATTTGTCCGGTGTAAAATATGAGATGGCCCAGAATATCAATGAGCAGTTGGAGACAATAGGATTCGTAGACTTAGGTGTCAAAGCAAGACCAAACCTCATTGTTCTTCGTCGCACCAGAATGCCGTCAGTTCTTGTGGAAGTAGGATTTATTAATTCCGACATAGACAACCAACTGTTTGATGCGAATTTTGATGCCATTGCAAGAGCCATTGCAGATGGTATTATCGAAACCATAGCAGTTTTACCAGGGGCACCTGATACCCTTGAGACTCGCTATTCCGTGCAGACAGGTGCTTTCCGCAACCAAATGTATGCCAGAAATCTGCAGGAAGAATTAATGGAAATGGATTTTCCGGCAAGAATCGAGCGTGGAGATGGATACTACAGAGTGCGTGTAGGTGATTTCAGAACCATCGACGAAGCAAGCAGATTGGAACAAAGATTAAAAAGGGCTGGATACCAGACCGTAATTGTGACATAATAGAAGTACGACTTGAGAACACAGGGAGGACACTATGGAAGCAAGAGCAGAATTTTTAAAGAAACTAAACGGATTGGTTGCGATGGCAAAAGGCCAGGGCGACCAGATAACAATAGATGAAGTAAAAGCTTATTTTGCAGATGCTGCTTTGACGGAAGAACAGTTGGAATTAGTCTTCGACTATCTTTTGGCTCAAAAGGTAGTCGTGAAAGGCTATATCAAGATGACAGAGGCGGCAGAGGAAAAGGTTACATACACGGAGGAAGAGGAAGCCTATTTAAAAGAGTATCTGAATGATTTGGGTGCGTTTCAAGAGGAAAAGGCAGGGGAGAAGGAAAGCCTGTTTGCGAAAATCATAGGTGGAGATGCATCTGCGAAAAATCGTCTGACTGAACTTTATTTAAAAGAAGTGGTGGAGATTGCGAAAGAGATGTACCATCCGGAAATCTTTTTGGGAGATATCATTCAAGAAGGAAATGTGGGACTAATTCTGGGGTTGGACATGCTTGTGGATGTGGCTACAGCACACGAGACAATCGTCAATCAAGTGAAGCAGTGTATACAGATGTTGATTGAAGAACATGCAGAAGTCAAAAGCCGTGACAATAAAATGGTTGAAAAAGTTACCATGCTGGATGAAAGTATCAAGGCGTTGACGGAAGAACTTGGACGAAAAGTAACTATCGACGAGTTGGCAGTTTATATGGGAATGACAGAAGAGGAAATCGATGATATCTTACGTCTGATGGGCGAAGAGTCAGAGGATGAGGAGGAAAACGAATGATTATCTATTATTCGGGAACCGGAAACAGCAGATATTGTGCAGAATATCTAGGCTCTATCTTGGACGATGAAGTGGTGGATGCCTTCAAATATATGAGAAGTGGAATTGCTCCGGACTTTTTTTCGGACGAGCCGTGGGTATTTGTTTCGCCGACCTATTGCTGGCGAATACCGCATATCTTCGAAGAATTTATCAGAACGGCAAGCTTAAGAGGCGAGAGAGATGCGTACTTTTTCCTGACCTGTGGTGGTGATATTGGGAATGCAGGTGAATATCTGGAGGAATTGTGTAAAGAAAAGAACTTTCGCTTTAAAGGCGTTATGCCCGTTGTGATGCCGGAGAATTACATAGCCATGTTTGATGTGCCGACGAAGGAGGTTGCGGAGAAGATTGTCCGCATTGCTAAGAGGCCGTTGAGAAAAGGCGCGAACTTGATCCATAGCATCAGAGCCTTTGAACCAATGAAGGTTAACTTATTGGATAAAATCAAATCCGGCCCTTTAAATCCTATTTTCTACAAATTTTTCGTGAAGGCAAAGCCCTTCTATGCGACAGATGCTTGCATCGGTTGCAAGAAATGTGAGAAAGTCTGTGTAATGAATAACATTACCGTAAAAGACGGAAAGCCGGTTTGGGGAAATCAATGTACCCATTGTATGGCATGCATCTGCGGTTGTCCGACAGAAGCCATTGAGTATGGAAGGAAAAGTAAAGGGAAACCAAGATATCAATGTAAAGAATATAAGGTGGAATAAGGAATAATCGAACAGCCCTACGTTCAGGTGTGAACCTGAAAGCAGGGCTGTTCTTGTATTAAATCATAGCAGTATGTGGTAATAATAAATCGGCAGTGCACTCCAGCCGTGGCACAAGCTTCCGGCGTTGTCGAAATCGCTTTCGCCAAGCTCCGTTTCCCAGACTGTTGAACTTCCAAAGTCAATCATAGGAGTGTACGTTTTCTCAATATCCTCCAAAATAATTGGAGCAAATCTTTCTTTATCTACTTTGAGCCATGTGCAAAATGCAGACGCCAAGCAAAGATTTGATTTAGAGCAGTATGGTATTGCTGCCGGTAGCGAGTTTAATCTAAAACTCAGCACTAAATTAATGGCAGACAACGCAACGTTACAAGTGGGAATCTGGATTAATGACATGCTTGCAGGGGCAACATTTTACAAATTTGCGAACTTTAGCAGTTACGGAAGTTCAATTGCTGCGGTAGGAACTTCATCAGGAGCAATTACCGTGCGTGTACCATATAAAATGAAACAAAACTAGTTACAAACGGGAGGATATGACATGAAAAAATATGATATTGCCGCTTATGTGTGGCCGGCTTACACAGGGGATGAGCCAAGAACAAGAATCTTTTGGCCAGAAGGAATTGGCGAATGGCAGAGTGTAAAAAATGCAGAAAAAAAAGGTGATTATGACTGGGGCAGAAAGCCATTGTGGGGTTATGTCAATGAGGCTGATCCATACGTAATGGAGATGCAAATAGAAGCTGCTGTAGACCACGGAGTAAATGTGTTTATTTACGATTGGTATTGGTATGATAATCGCCCGTTCTTAGAAAATTGCCTGAACGATGGTTTCTTAAAGGCTAAAAATAATCACAAAATGAAGTTTTATCTGATGTGGGCAAACCATGATGCCAACACACTTTGGGATAAGCGTACTTCTGAGTATGGAACAACCATCTGGAATGGTCAGGTAACAGAGGAACAATTCAAGGTGATTGGAAAGCGTTGGATTGACCAGTATTTCGGACATCCATCTTACTATCGCATTGATGATAAGCCAGTAGTTAGCATCTATGATATGAGTAATTTTATCAATGGCCTTGGTGGAATCGAAAATGCAAGAAAGGCTCTCATCTGGTTGGATGAGGAAGTGAAAGCAGCCGGTTATAAAGGGGTTCATTTGCAGATGATTAAATGGGGTGGAACTGTACTTAACGTAACAGGAGTAGATAATACTGCTAATTTCATACCTATTGATGTCATTCTGAAAGAACTTCCATTGGATTCCCTCACACATTATCAGTTTGTTCATTTCTCAGATATGGACAGAGATTATAGTGTGATTGGGAAAGAAGCACTGCAAGAATGGGAACGTGCAGCAAACATGGGTAAAAAATATTTTCCACACGTATCCATTGGCTGGGATAACAATCCACGTTATATTGCATATAGAGGACCGGTGGTTAAGAACAATCAACCGGAAGAATTTGAAAAGATGTTGATTGAAGCAAAAAAATATGTGGATGAACATTGTGATACACCACTTATTACAATTAACAGTTGGAATGAGTGGACAGAGACTAGTTACTTAGAGCCGGATAATTTATATGGCTATGGTTATCTGGAAGCAATTAAGAGAGTATTTGGTGGTAGATAAGAAGAAATTATTTAGTGTCATATTAATAGTCTAAAGATATAGCCCCACTTTCAGGGAGTTGCCTGAGAGTGGGGCTGTTGTAATTGGTTGAGTGAAAAGTTAAATTTACAAGTGGAATTTAACTTTTCACTCAACCTGAATATTTTATTCTTGATTTTTTATACAGTTTGTACTAAAATGAAGTTCCACACAAGAACAATCTTATATAAAGGAACGGTCAAGTTGTTTTATATCGATTATCTTATTCTCGGTATCCGAGAGAAATTTTTCAAAAAATAATTTAATAAAGTAAAAAATGTAATGAATAAATTTGTACAATGGAGTTATTGACACATCACGCCGTAGTCGTTAAAATAATATTTAGAAGAACTTGTATTGTTTCCAATAATCCCACTTGTATAAGATTTTGTTATATGGTGTGGAGAAAGAGAGGAAATAATATATGGGAAAACAGAACACCATAACAAAGGACTATATGTCCGTGCCGGAGCATTTTGCTGACTGCTTTAATTATTATCTGTTTAACGGAGAGCAGGTCATCAAACCGGCTAATTTGAAACCACTGGATGCGACAGAACTTGCAATTATCCCGGAGGATTCTACCGATGAAACGGTAGAGAAGATTCGGGATTTGCTGAAGCAATGCATTGTCATGCAGGATAATAAGGCGACTTATTTATTGTTAGGAATTGAAAATCAGTCAGATATTCATTATGCACTTCCAGTGAAGAACATGAATTATGATGCACTCAATTATGGCAAGCAGGTTTCTGATATTGCAAAGGAGCATCGCAAGAAGAAGGATATCAAGGATAGTGGAGAATTCCTTTCGGGATTCACGAAGGAAGATAAGTTAAAACCAATTATTACTTTGACGATTTACTTCGGGGCTGAAGTTTGGGATGCGCCGAGAAGCCTAAAGGAAATGTTTGAAGAAGTCGATGAGAGTATCATGCAGTTTGTGGAGGATTATAAGGTTCATTTGATTGTGCCGAATGAGATTAAAGACTTTGATAAGTTCGCAACGGATTTCGGGAAGGTGATGAAGTACATAGCAGTATCAAAAGATAAAGCTGCATTAGAGGAATTACAGAACGATGAGAAATTTCGAAGTGTAGATGCTGATTCAGTCAGATTATTAAATGCGTACACCAATAGTAATATTTCAATAAAGGAAGGTGAGGAAACAATGGATATGTGTAGTGGATTAAAAGCATTAATCGAGGAAAAAAGAGAAGATGGAAGAGAAGAAGGCATCTTATTGACTAAAAAGGTGTATCAACTACAACGCGATGGGAAAAGCAATGATGACATTGCCAAGGAATGTGATATTTTAGTTTCACAAGTAGAAAAGATTTTAGAATAAACAGAAACGTTAGTTACTGTTGTTAGTCACTTACATGTATTATGTAAAGCGAGCAGTAAAAAAAGGAGCAGTTAGCTCCTTTTTGCATATTCTGAAGGACTCATGCCAGTATATTGCTTGAACATTTTAGAGAAGTGGTAGATATTGCTATATCCCACACTCTCAGCAATCTGCCCAATAGATACATAGTCACTTTGAAGGATTGCTTTTGCCTTTTTGATACGAAAATTATGCAGATATTTCATGGGTGAGATACCATACATTTTTTCAAAGGTTTTACGGAAATAGTCGGTACTCATTCCACATAACTGCGCTAACATCTGGTTATTTAAAGTACAATTTTGATAATTCTCCGTTATATAGTGCATTGCAATTTCAATTAGTTCTTGTTTTTGTTGTGGAATATATCCCTTCTTTGAAGCTTTTGCCAAGAAAACTAAAATGCCATAAAATGTGTACATAAGTTCCCATTGCGTAGTGGACTCCTTGAAGTTTAGAAGCCTTTCAATTTTTAAAAACGTATTTAATATGTAATTATTTATGTCACTTTGTTTGTCATGTTACTATGGGGATTACTTTTCCCCATGGTAAAACTGGGGTATGCACAGTTTCAACTGACTACGGTGGGTGATATCCTAACTTTCGCGGGTGTCCGTTTTACCATATGCGGTGCAGTAATTACAGCGGTTTCCTATATAAAGAACAAAAAGGACTTTGCGAATTTAAAAGGGAATATGGCATTGGTTTTGGCATCCGGACTGTTTGCAATTATCCTGCATTACGGATTTACATACACGGGGTTAAATCTTACAGATGGCTCTAAGACAGCAATTATTAAGCAGCTTGGTGCTGTGTTTTATATTTGTTTTGCTGGTTTCTTTTTCCCGAATGAAAAATTAACAGCAAAAAAAATCTTTGGTCTGCTTTTGGGTATTGGTGGCATTATAGCAATCAATCTGAATGCAACAGGGATCGCCTTCCATTTGGGAGATTTACTTATTATAGGGGCGTCTTTTTGCACTGTATTTTCTAATGTAATTAGCAAAAAGGCACTACAGGAAGTGAACGCCGTGGTGCTTACCGGAGTTTCACAATTATTTGGTGGAATTGTACTTCTTATTGTAGGTATGATTACAGGTGGTAATGTTGTATCCGCAATCCCGAAGACTGGTTCACAGTTTTTGGTGTTCGCAGGTATTGTAGTAGCCTCTGTTGTTAGTTATTGTCTGTGGTTCGCAGTAGTGAAAAAAGAAAACCTCTCAAAGCTATTTATTATTAAATTTTCCGAACCACTATTTGCGGCTGTTTTCAGTTGGATTCTTCTCGGAGAAGATATATTTAAAATTAATTATTTGCTTGCATTTATTCTGATTTGCATGGGGATTACAGTGGCAAATAAGAATTGAGATAGGAGGATTGCAATGAGTAGATTTCCTGATGGTTCAAGGGTTTGTTTTGTAGGGGATAGTATTACTGCGCAAAATCGATATGTCGCCTACGTAGTGGATTATTATAAAACACATTTTCCGGATGCAGATGTTAAGTTCTATAATTGTGGTATCTCGGGAGGTACTGCGGGTTTGTTACTCTCTGTTTTTGATGAAGATGTAGTGCCACTTAAGCCCACGCATGTATTTGTTATGCTTGGTGTAAATGATTCGGGGCGTGATCAGTTGTCTTTGCCGCGTAGTGAGGAAAGGTGGCAGTCATTAAAGCTAAGTTACGAGATATTTAAAGAAAACCTTCAAAAATTATGTAATGAGATTACTGACATTGGAGCAGAGCTCATTTTATTAACACCGCCACCTTATGATGAGTACCAAGAATGTGATGGAATGGTATTGAAAGGTGGGTATGCGCTTGTATCAGGTTTTGCAAATTATATGAAGCAGCTTGCAACTGAAAAGGGATATCTGATATTTGACTGTCATGATTATATGACATATATGTTGCAAGAAAATGTACTTTATGGTGATGACCGAGTGCATCCGAACGACTTGGGGCAATACCATATAGCAAAATTTATTTTGAGTACACAGGGTTTTGAAAGTGGAGAATTTTTTCCTATTCCGGAATATCTTGAGCCTTGGCGGGAAAAGGTATGGTCTTATCGGTATCTTTATGCAGTTGAGCACATGCTGATTCCTAAAGAGTTGTGTACATTGGAGGAAAAATTGTACTACATAAAAGGCTATTTAGAGCGTGAAGAGTGGAATGTGCCGGGAAGAAGAGAATCACTAAATATTTTCTTTAAGAAGATTGCAGAAAATTATCTTTTATATAAAGAAAGACGAGTAGAACTTTTTGAGGAGATTGAGACATTTTACGAAGCCTTTCGTTTTTAGCCAAGACAGCCCCACTTCCAGGTGAATGCATGAGAGTGGGGCTGCTCTGTTGCTTTCTTCTAACTAATATTTTTGCGTAATACCAAGAACATTTCTAAATTAAAATCTGTGGCTGATTCGCCATGAAATTCAGATGCGTTCTTGAAACGCGGTGGACCTTTGTTGTTTGAATAAAAAATAGTAACTTTTCCTTGTCCCAATCCAATCTAGGAAGTATAATGTTAACTAATGAGGAGTTGACAAATACTATGGAAAATACAACAGAGAAAAAAGGCTTAAATATAAGCGTAAGATCGTTTATTACTGCAATCGCGGTTCTATTCGTATTAATGATAATGACGTACGTATTGACATTTATCGTGCCGGGCGGGGAGATCCCATTTTGGAAATGGGCGCTATCACCGATTTTGGTGCTAGGCGGAGAAGATAATGTATCGCTCATTGCAGTAATTGCATTCTTGCTGGTAATTGGCGGTGTATTTAAC
>JAZOMR010000156.1:0-36320 GCA_045654105.1 Faecalimonas sp.
CGGTGGTGCTTCCGCTCATACTTCTTCACAGACGGAATGCGATACTTTTACGCAGAATAAATAGATAAAAATAGAAAAATATAGTTGACAGATACGGGGAACTATGGTACTATATCTGAGGTTAAGAAAAGAAAGCAGAGTGTCCGCTCTCACCTCAGCACAATTGCGTGACTGTGGTTCATAGATTTCCCGTATTACATATCGGGATATTTTGTGTGGGTGGACGTGGGTCCATCTTTTTTTATGCCGACAAATCATAAACAAGAACGGTACGGAGGTGCACGACAATTAGCGAATTAATGATTAACGAGCAGATCAGAGACAAAGAAGTACGTGTGATCGGCGAAGACGGAGAACAGTTGGGTATTATGTCAGCAAAGGAAGCAATGAAATTAGCGCAGGAAGCTGAATTAGACTTGGTTAAAATTGCTCCAACAGCGAAGCCACCGGTTTGTAAGATTATCGATTATGGTAAATACAGATACGAGCAAGCTAGAAAAGAAAAAGAAGCAAAGAAAAAACAAAAAACTGTTGACGTGAAGGAAGTGCGTCTTTCACCAAATATTGATACAAACGACTTGAACACGAAAGTTAACAGTGCCAAGAAGTTTATTCAAAAGGGTGATAAAGTAAAAGTTACTTTACGTTTTCGAGGAAGAGAGATGGCACACATGCAAACAAGTAAGCATATCTTAGATGATTTCGCAGATATGATGAAAGATGTTGCAGTAGTGGAAAAGCCTGCAAAACTCGAAGGCAGAAGCATTAGCATGGTTTTAACTGAAAAACGTTAAAAATACGAAACATATTAAGGAGGAACATATCATGCCAAAATTAAAAACAAATAGAGCAGCTGCAAAGCGCTTCAAAAAAACAGCTACAGGTCAATTAAAGAGAAACAAAGCTTACAAGAGCCATATCTTAACTAAGAAATCTACAAAGAGAAAAAGAAATCTTAGACATGCAACTATTACAGATGCAACAAATGTTAAGAACATGAAGAAAGTATTACCATACTTATAAGATTTGGAAAAAGGAGGATTAGAAGGACATGGCAAGAATTAAAGGCGGAATGAACGCAAGAGCAAAACACAATAAAGTATTAAAACTGGCTAAAGGTTACAGAGGAGCTAGATCAAAACAATATAGAGTTGCTAAACAATCAGTTATGAGAGCTTTAACATCTTCATATGCTGGTAGAAAAGAACGCAAACGTCAAATGAGACAATTATGGATCGCTCGTATCAATGCAGCAGCAAGAATGAACGGTTTATCATACAGCAAATTAATGCACGGCTTAAAAGTAGCTGGTGTAGAAATCAACAGAAAGATCTTAGCTGACATGGCTGTAAATGATGCACAAGGATTTGCAACATTAGCAGAAGTAGCAAAGAAAAGCTTAGCTTAATCAACAAATTCCCCGAAGGTTTTCGGACTTTCGGGGAGATATAAAAAAGAGTAAAAAAACGCTTGACAAAACAGTATTGATTCGATAGAATATGACTTGTCGTTGGCGAACAAAAGAGAATATAGCGGGGTGTGGCTCAGCTTGGCTAGAGCGCCTGGTTTGGGACCAGGAGGTCGCAGGTTCGAATCCTGTCACCCCGATTTAACGGGTAACCGTTATGCAGGAGTGTCGGAACTGGCAGACGAGCAAGACTAAGGATCTTGTAGCAGATTATGCTGTGTGGGTTCAAGTCCCATCTCCTGCATTTTTATTTATTAGTACATAAAACTGGCGGCTTAAGATATTAAGTCGTCTTTTTTATTCTTTATAAGCCGTGTTTTTGAGAATTACGGTGTGATTGCATGTTTTATGATGATACACCGTAAAAAACAAGTGCTGTAGTCTGAATGTTACGGTGTAATTGTTGTGTAATACATTTGCACACCGTAAAGCCCCAATAATTTCATGAATTTTCCTAGAATATTACGGTGTAATTATAATGTAACGCACTTGCAAGCCGTAAAATTAAAAAAATCCCATAAATTTTCATATAAAATACGGTGCAGTTTTTTGGTAATGCATTTACACACCGTAACTCTCCATAAAATTATTGATACATTCCTAGAAAAATTATAAAATCATTATAAAAGGAGGCGTATTTATGACAATTCGTGAACAATTAGAACTACGTGAAACGGACTATTTAAGCCCATATGCAACAAAGAGCAGTGCATCTCTTGGGAGAAAGAAAGAGGAGCCGGAATGTGATTTGAGACCGGTATTCCAAAGGGATAGAGACCGTATTTTACATAGTAAATCCTTTCGTAGATTAAAACAGAAGACGCAAGTTTTCCTGTTGCCGAAGGGTGACCATTATCGCACGAGATTAACACATACATTAGAGGTTTCTCAGAATGCCCGCACAATCGCAAAGGCCCTGCGACTGAATGAAGATTTGGTGGAAGCAATTAGCTTGGGACATGATTTGGGACATACGCCATTTGGTCATGCGGGAGAGAGAGCCCTTGATGAAATTTGTCCAAATGGATTCAAGCATAATGAGCAGAGTGTACGTGTGGTTGAATGCTTGGAAAAGGACGGGAAGGGACTGAATTTAACAAAAGAGGTGTTGGATGGAATCTTGACCCATCAGACAGCCAGCGAGCCAATGACCTTAGAGGGACAGGTGGTACGTCTGTCGGATAAGATTGCCTATGTGAATCATGACGTGGATGATGCCATTCGCGGAGGGATTCTTTCGGAGGCAGATATTCCGCCAAAATTCCGCAAAATATTAGGAAATTCAACAAAAGAGCGTTTAAATACCATTACACACGATGTCATCATTCACAGCATGGATAAAGAAAAGGTTCAGATGTCAGAGGAAGTGGATGAAGCCATGCGGGGACTCAGAAAGTTTATGTTTGAAAATGTTTATAAAAATCCACTTGCAAAGCAGGAGGAAAGTAAGGCCATTGAAATGGTGAAAAATTTATATCACTATTACATGGAACATTTGGATAAACTCCCGGCAGAATATTTGCGTATGATGCAGTGGAACGGCGATAGCAAAGAACAGGTAATTTGTGATTATATTGCCGGAATGACAGATAATTATGCTGTCAAGGTGTTCCAAGAAATTTTTATTCCGGAATCTTGGAAAATTTAAAGGAAATCAAGAATGTTTGTCGAATATTATATAAAGTAAGGACTATGAAAGGAGGAAGACATGTATTATTCGGAAGATTTAGTGGAAGAAATACGTTTAAAAAATGATATTGTGGATGTAATTTCCGGATATGTGAAGTTGCAGAAAAAGGGAAGTTCTTATTTTGGACTTTGTCCATTTCATACTGAAAAGTCTCCATCCTTTTCAGTAAGCCGTTCTAAACAGATGTATTATTGTTTTGGTTGTGGAGCAGGTGGAAATGTCTTTACTTTTATTATGGAATATGAGAATTATACATTTGCGGAGGCCTTGAAGTTCTTGGCAGAACGAGCAGGGGTCGAGCTTCCGGAGATTGAATATTCCAGTGAGGCGAAGGAAAAAGCCAATTTAAAGGCAACGTTACTTGAGATTAACAAGCTTGCAGCCAAATATTTTTATGCACAACTGAAAACGGAAAAAGGTAGTGTGGCGCATAAATATTTAACAGACCGTGGATTGACGGAGGAAACAATTACCGCATTTGGACTTGGATATTCGAATATATACAGTGATGATTTGTATAAGTATCTTAAGCTGCAAGGCTATTCGGACGATTTGCTTATGAAAGCAGGACTTATCAGTGTAAATGAGAAAAACGGAGTGTACGATAAGTTCTGGAATCGTGTTATGTTCCCGATTATGGATGCCAACAACCGAGTGATTGGCTTTGGCGGAAGAGTGATGGGAAAGGGTGAACCAAAGTATTTGAACTCCCCGGAAACGGAAGTGTTTGATAAAAGTCGCAATCTATATGGCATGAATCGGGCGAGAACATCGAGAAAGAGTTATTTTCTCTTATGCGAAGGGTATATGGATGTCATAGCTCTTCATCAGGCCGGATTTACAAATGCTGTTGCATCGCTTGGAACAGCGTTTACACCGGGACATGCCTCGCTGATTAAACGGTATGTGAATGAGGTGTATTTGACTTTCGATAGTGACGGTGCAGGAACCAAGGCTGCGCTTCGAGCAATTCCTATTTTAAAGGAAGCAGGAATTACTGCCAAAATCATTCGCATGGAGCCTTATAAAGACCCGGATGAGTTTATTAAGAACTTAGGACCAGAGGCCTTTGAGGAACGCATTAATAAGGCGCGAAATGGGTTTATGTTCTCGTTGGAAATCTTAGAACGAGATTATGATATGAATTCGCCGGAGGGAAAGACTCAATTTTATAATGCTGTAGCAAAACGGCTAATCGAGTTTGAGGACAAGCTGGAACGTAATAATTATGTGGAAGCTGTTGCAGAAAAATATCACATTAGCTTGGAAGATTTGAAGCAGAAGGTTGGAAAAATGGCCATACAGGCAGGACATGCTATACCGGCGACTAAACCGAAGCAGTCTCTTTTCAAAGAGAATAATAAGGAAGATGGGAACACGCAGTCCCAGAAGATTTTGCTCACATGGCTCATTGAAAATGAGCGTATTTTCTCGCAGATTAAGAAATACATTACGCCAAATGATTTTACAAAGGATTTGTACAAAACAGTTGCAAATCTATTATACGAGCAATACGAATTGGGCGATATCAATCCGGCAAAGGTAATGAATCATTTTACGGACGAGGAGGAGCACAGAGAGGTGGCATCCCTTTTCCATACCAAGATTCAAAGGTTGGATACGAAGGCGGAACAGGAAAAAGCTCTAAAGGAAACCATTATACGTGTAAAGACACATAGTGTGGAGGATGCGACAAGAAATCTTGACCCAACGGATATTATGGGGCTTCAAAGAATTATGGAAGCAAAAAGAGCTTTGCAGGATTTACAGAAATTGCATATTTCTATTGATTAAGGATAAAATATTAACAAGTTATGGAGGATTTTACTACATGGAAGAACAAGCTATGAAATTTGAGGAAAAACTAAAAACACTGGTTGGAATGGGGAAAAAGAAGAAAAACATTCTTGAAATCCAGGAAATTAATGACGTTTTCTCAGACATGGAGCTGGAAGCAGAACAAATGGATAAAATATTTGAATATCTGGAAGCACAAGGAATTGATATTCTTAGAATTCCTGAGGAAGTGGGAATTGATGACCTTCCGGATGATATAGACCTAATGCTGGTGACCGAAGAGGATGATGTTGAGGTTGATATGGAAAAAATCGATCTCTCTGTACCGGATGGAATTAGCATTGAAGATCCGGTCCGTATGTATCTGAAAGAAATTGGTAAGGTGCCTCTTCTGAATGCAGATGAAGAAATTGAACTTGCAAAGAGAATGTCTGAAGGGGATGAAGATGCAAAGAAGAGGCTTGCAGAAGCCAACCTTCGTCTCGTTGTTAGTATTGCAAAACGTTATGTGGGACGTGGAATGCTATTCTTGGATTTGATACAAGAAGGAAATCTTGGTCTTATCAAGGCAGTTGAAAAGTTTGATTATCAAAAAGGATTTAAATTTAGTACCTATGCTACATGGTGGATTCGTCAGGCAATTACAAGAGCTATTGCAGACCAGGCAAGAACTATTCGTATTCCTGTTCACATGGTAGAAACGATTAACAAATTGATTCGTGTTTCCAGACAATTGTTGCAGGAATTAGGTCGTGAACCTATGCCGGAAGAGATTGCAAAGGAAATGGACATGCCTGTAGAACGTGTGCGTGAGATTTTGAAAATATCTCAAGAACCGGTTTCTTTGGAAACACCAATTGGTGAGGAAGAAGATAGCCACTTGGGTGACTTTATTCAAGATGATAATGTTCCGGTACCGGCAGAAGCAGCGGCTCAAACATTGCTTAAAGAGCAATTAAATGAAGTTCTGGATACATTGACGGAAAGAGAACAGAAGGTGCTTCGCTTACGTTTTGGTATGAATGATGGTCGAGCTAGAACCTTGGAAGAGGTAGGGAAAGAATTTGACGTTACTCGTGAGCGTATTCGTCAGATTGAGGCGAAAGCTCTTAGAAAATTACGTCATCCAAGCAGAAGCCGTAAGCTTCGTGACTATTTAGACTAGGTGAGTTATGGAATTATCGAAAAGATTACAGGCGGTGGCAGACCTTGTCAGCGAAGGCTTAGTTGTAGCTGATGTGGGGACAGACCACGGATATATTCCTATTTATTTGATTGAAACGAAGAAATCTCCAAAAGCATTTGCAATGGACGTGAACAAAGGTCCGTTGCTTCGTGCAAAGGAGCATATTGCAGAGCATGGACTGGATGCATGTATAGAGACCAGATTGTCCGATGGTGTCCGTGCACTTGAAAAAGACGAATGTGAATGTGTTGTTGTTGCGGGCATGGGGGGAGCACTCACGATTAAAATTATGGAAGAGGGGAAGGATATTTTCCGTAATTTAAAGGAATTTGTGCTTCAGCCACAGTCTGAGCTGCAAAAGGTTCGAGCATATTTGTATCAGAATGCATATTCTATTGTGGAAGAGAATATGGTGCTTGATGACGGAAAGTTTTATCCAATGTTTCGGGTAATAAATGGTCAGTCAGAGGAATATCATGCCATAGAACTATGCTATGGAAAATTGTTGTTAGAACAAAAGAATGCTGTTTTGAAGAACTTTTTAGAAAAAGAAAAAGCAGTAAAGGAATTGATTTTATCAAATTTGGAACAGAGTTTTGGTGAGCACATTGAAACTCGCAGGAAGGAAATACAAGAAGAACTGGAGGGAATCGAGTATGCTTTGCAGAGATATTATGAAGGTAATTGAAGCTACATATCCAAAGCATGCAGCCCTTGAGTGGGATAATGTAGGCTTGTTGGTGGGGCGTACAGAAAAAGAAGTAAAGAAAATTTATGTGGCACTTGATGCGACAGATGAGGTGATTGAACAGGCTGTCGCAGCGAATGCAGATATGCTGATTACCCATCATCCGCTTTTGTTTTCTCCACTGAAAAAAATTACAGATGAGCATTTTATTGGAGGTCGTGTTGTAAAGTTATTACAGCACGATATTTCCTATTATGCCATGCATACTAATTATGATGTGTGTGGTATGGCTGATATTTCGGCTGTGATTCTGGGATTAGATGGGGCTGAGACACTGGAAGTGACAGACAAAGAGAGTATGGAAGGTATAGGAAGGGTTGGTGACCTTTCCAGCCCAATGTCTCTTCAAGAGTGTGGGGAATTAATCAAAGAGAAGTTTCAATTGGAAAGTGTAAAGGTGTTTGGCGATTTGTCATCCACTGTGCAACGGGTTGCTATTTGTCCGGGCTCAGGCAAAGGAATGACAGAGCTTGCGCTTGAAAAAAACGCGGATGTTCTTGTCACCGGTGATATTGGACACCATGAGGGAATTGATGCGGTTGCTCAAGGGTTAGCCATTATTGATGCAGGTCATTATGGTCTGGAGCATATTTTTATCGAAGATATGGCAAACTATTTGAGAAAAAATGTAGAGGGTATTGTTGTAGAAACGCATGAAATCACACATCCATTTCAGGTAATCTAAAAAAGGGGGAAACGATATGGAAAGCAAAAAATATCGGGTTCAGATAGATGGAACTACTTACACATATGATGAAGGTACGACATTTGAAAAGATTGCGAATGATTTTCAGGATCGCTATGAGCATAGAATCGTATTGGGCTGTGAAGGATATCGCTTGTTTGAAATGAAAAAACCATTGAAACAAGATTGTGAACTGAAATTTATAACAACCGGAGATTCTATCGGAAATAAGACCTATAAAAGAAGTATGTGTTTGATGATGGTGAAAGCCATTCATGATATTTGTAACCATGACCATTTCTGTAAGGTGCGCATTGATTTTTCTGTAGACAAGGGATACTATTGTACGGTTGCAGGAAATGTGGAAGTGAATGAGGAGTTTCTTTCCCGCGTTAAAAATCGTATGCTGGAAATGGTTGCTGCAAAGATGCCAATTGAAAAACGAAGTGTTCATACGGATGAAGCGATTGCATTGTTTAAACAGCATGGAATGCATGACAAGGAGCGCCTGTTTGAATATCGCCGCGTATCCAAGGTGAATATTTACAGCATGAATGAATTTGAGGATTACTATTATGGATACATGGTCCCAGATGCATCATATTTGCCGTATTTTGAACTGTATTTATACGGGGAAGGATTTGTTATTCAAATGCCGGAAGCTACTAATCCGACGGTTGTACCGCCTTTTAGACCAAGACAAAAGCTGTTCCAAGTGTTGAACGAATCTTCGAAGTGGGGCGACATGCTTGGTATCCAGACGGTTGCGGATTTGAATGAGGCTGTTACAAAAGGAAACCTGCAGGAGACCATACTTGTGCAGGAAGCATTGCAGGAGAAGAAGATAGGTGATATTGCAAGAACCATTGTGGATAGAGGAAATGTGAAGTTTGTTTTAATAGCAGGACCTTCTTCGTCAGGGAAAACAACATTTTCCCATCGATTATCGATTCAACTGCGTGCGCATGGTATGATTCCGCATCCAATTGCAGTTGACAACTATTTTGTAAATCGAGAAGATACGCCAAGAGACAAAGACGGAAACTATAATTACGAGTGTCTTGAGGCTATTGATGTAAAACAATTTAACCAGGATTTGACAGATTTATTAGAGGGCAAGGAAGTAGAGCTTCCAAGCTTTAATTTCAAGACAGGTCAGCGTGAATATAATGGTCAGACCAAGAAGCTTGGAGAGCATGATGTACTTGTTATTGAGGGGATTCATTGCTTGAATGATGCGTTGACTTATGAATTGCCGAAGGAAAACAAGTTTAAGGTTTATATTAGTGCCTTGACGCAGCTGAATATTGATGAACATAATCGTATACCAACTACAGACGGAAGATTGCTTCGCCGTATGGTGCGTGATGCAAGGACTCGTGGAACAAGTGCGAGAAAGACGATTGCAATGTGGCCATCTGTCAGAAGAGGGGAAGAGGAGAATATTTTCCCGTATCAGGAAGAGGCAGATGTGATGTTTAACTCAGCACTAATCTATGAGTTAGCGGTCTTGAAGCAGTATGCTGAGCCGGTTTTGTTTGGCATCGAAAAGGACTGTGAAGAATATATTGAGGCAAAGCGCTTGCTGAAGTTTTTAGATTACTTTGTGGGAATCGGAAGTGAGCATGTGCCTGCTAATTCGCTGCTGAAGGAGTTTATTGGTGGCGGATGTTTTCAGATTTAGTAGTAGATGTATCTGAATTGTGATGCAACATGTTGAATCATGGTGAATCATGGTGATTTGTACAGTTCCATGTTGATACATGGTTTGTTGTGGTAATTTACGGTGTGGTGAGTGAATTTGACTTGCCACACCGTAGTATAGCGATAGACGTGGGGCTTAGTCTTAGGCGATTACGGTGTAAAAAATTAATTTGGATTGATATACCGTAAATATAAGCCAAAAGAATTTCTTATTTTTGGATATTACGGTGTGAAGATTGAATTCAAGTTATTACACCGTAATAATTAATTTGAAAGTTTTAATAGGTACGGTGTAGAATTAAAAATTCTATAGACACACCGTAATAATTCTATATCATATTTATGTTCCTACGGTGCAGTATGAGTCGAATGTGCTGCAACACCGTAAATTCCAAAAAAACAAAATTTCATACAGTTAATAATTACGGTATAAATTTGCCTGTAGGTAAATTACACCGTAATTCAATAAAACATATATAAAATCTAATTACAATCTGATTAAAATCAAATCTAGGAGGTTATCTAAAAATGAAAGAACAATTGAAAGAAAAAGTAAAAGAAATGGACAAGCTTATATCAGAAGCAGAAAAATCACTTAAGAAGGCGCCTAAAGGAAGTTTAGTGTTATCAAAGTCAAATGGAGTAACGCAGTACTACCATAAGACTGAAAGTACACAGAAGAAAGGAAAATACATATCCAGTAAAAATAAAAAATTAATTGCTGCTCTTACACAAAAAGATTATGATTTGCGTTTTTTGAAAGTAATCAAGAAACAGAAAAAACAGATTCAAAAAGCGATAAAGCTATTGCCGGATATAGACTTAACAACAATCTATTCAAAATTATCAGAAGGAAGAAAGAAACATGTCAAACCATATATTCTATCAAATGAGCAATACGTGGAACAATGGTCGGGAGTACAATATACAGGGAAAGATTTTTTTGATAATACACATGTAATTATGACAGAGCGTGGAGAAAGAGTGCGTTCTAAATCGGAAAAAATTTTGGCGGACAAATTATTTGCTATGGGAATTCCATATCGATATGAATATCCTGTAAAGCTTAAGTGCTATGGAACAGTTTATCCTGATTTTACACTCTTGAATGTCCGAGAAAGAAAAGAGTTTTATCTGGAACATTTCGGAATGATGGATGATCCTGAGTATAGCGAGAAAGCAATTAAAAAATTAGAAGAATACGCAAAGAATGGAATATACATAGGCAAAAATCTTCTAGTTACGTTTGAAACACTTCATAAACCTTTAGATATGAAAATAGTAGAACAAATGTTAAACGAATTTATTCTATAATCCTCTTCATATCTGCTGGCAATTCAGCAATAAATTCCATCATTTCACCAGTTATAGGATGATTGAAACTTAATTTGTGTGAATGCAGGGCTTGTCGGTTAATTACTGTATAATCCGGATTATAAAGGAAATCCCCTGGCAGCGGATGTCCAATGTGCTTCATATGAACGCGAATCTGATGTGTTCTACCAGTCTCCAATTTTAATGATACAAGAGAGTAGCCGTTTTTGTGGAGTAATGTTTTGTAATGTGTACAAGCATATTCGCCGTGTTCTTCGTCAACACATCGCTCAATTGTGGAACCATCTACACGTGCAATAGGAGCAACAATAGAACCTTCCAATGGGACGTTTCCGCATGCCACAGCAAGATATTCACGATGAATTTCTCGTTTTTGCACCATGTTTGAAAGAATTGAAGCGCTATGCATATGTTTAGCTAAAATTAGTAGACCTGTAGTATCACGGTCGAGTCTGTTGATGCAACGGTAGGTGAATGCCTCTCCTTTCTGTTGAAAATAGTAAGCAACAGCGTTTGCAAGGGTGTTGTCATAGTTCCCTTGAGATGGATGAATTGGCGTGTTGGCGTTCTTATTGATGATTAAAATATCTTCATCTTCGTATACAATATCTAGTGGGAGATTAGTAGGTACTATGTTTTCGGACGATTCTGCTTCAATTAAGGTAATTGTAAGAAGGTCATCTGTGTGCAAAATATCACGCACTCTACCCCATGCACCGTTTAATAAGATTCCATTTTCTGTACGCTTTAGATGCGTAATGATAGGGGCAGAGTACTGGTTGTCCTTTAAGAAGGATAAAAGAGTACGTCCATCATATTCTGTTGGAATGGTATAATTGAAAATTCGTTTCATAGGGCCTCCAGGTTTGTGGGGTATGTAATTGATGTCTTAACTCTGTATTTTGCTATTCTCGAGTTGTTATAATTGCACCGTAGCATCTTGAGCATGAGAATATGCTTTTACGGTGTAAAGCTGTACTTGTGTGTGTTGCGCCGTAGGTTTAAAATCCGATAAAACATGTATACGGTGCAAGACTTGAATTTTGATGATTACACCGTAGAATTATAATTTGCAAATTGTGTACTTACGGAGCAAAACACAAATTGTAATAATCATACCGTAGGATTATATTGAAATATATTGTTTAATTCTGTAAACTACGGTGAAAACAGTTCATTTTATTTTTTTCACCGTATAATACAATTTTTCTTCTAAGCAAATAGGAGAACACTACGGTGCGGGTCATGAATTATGAAAATTGCACCGTAAAATTCAAAATGTGAAATATCAAGCTACGGTGTTATTTAAATATTATCTTATTACACACCGTAACCCACGATAGAAGAACTCAAATTAACCCACTCAGAATACACAATCACATTTTTTTACGGTGCAAAAAGTCAAATCAACTTCCTGCACCGTAACCCATTTCATACCATTGTAATTTTGCAATCAAGCTAATATAAGCCAGATGACTCTTCTATTTCGATTTAATCTCTCTCCACAATTTATTGTAAATTTCATCAAATTTTGTGCCGAGATATTGGTAGGTTTCGCAGCGGTTCAATTCGCTTGCATCTGGGAAAGCAATTGTGCTGTTACGAATTGCATCATCCTCAATTAAATCCCTAGCCGCTGTATTTGGAGTTGAATATGTGATATAATCAAAATTCATTTTTGCAATTTCTGGACGGCATAAGAAATTAATAAAAGCTTCTGCATTTTCCTTGTTCTTTGCATTCTTTGGAATAACCCATGAGTCAATCCAAAGATTTGAGCCTTCCTTTGGGATGACATATTCCAAATCTGGATTCTCAGATTGGGTATAAATTGCTTCGCCGGAGTAGATAACACCGAGAGCAGCTTCACCGCTAATCATCTTATCGCGGACTTGGTCCACAACATATGCTTGAACCAAAGGTTTTTGCTCCATCAGAAGTTCTTTAGCAGCCTGCAGTTCATCCAAGTCTTTGGAATTGAGAGAGTAGCCTAGGTATTTCAGTGCAATACCAAAGGCATCACGCACGCTGTTCTGCATCAGAATCTGTTCTGCATATTTCTCATTCCATAGAATAGACCAACTATCAACAGGATCGTCTACCATGGTTTTGTTGTATAGAATTCCGACTGTACCCCAACAGTAAGGAACACTGTATTTGTTTTCCGGGTCAAAGGCTTTGGATTGTTCCATATATTGTTCACCAACATATTTGATGTTTGGAATGTTATCAAAATTAATTTCAGCAAGAAGATTGTTTTCTAACATACGCTGAATCATGTAGTCTGAAGGACATACCAAGTCATAGGAAACAGCACCGGCCTGTACCTTTGGGTACATACTTTCATTGGTTTCAAATTCTTCATAAACCACATTGATTCCGGTTTCTTCTTCAAAAATGTCCAATACTTCAGGGTCAATATATTCCCCCCAGTTATATACAACGACCTGTTCGCCGGCGGATGCTCGGTTCTGTGCGCCATAGAAGAAGCCACCTGCTACAATAACAAGAACCAGGAGAGCAGGAACTACACGGCGAAATGCCACGTTTGCTATGCGACCGAACTTGCTTGGTACTTTTTTAGGCATCTTTTTATTTCCGGTATTTTCCTGTGGAGCAGTATTGACAACAATGAGTAAGAACAATACTGTTACAAACAGGAGAGTGGAAAGGGCATACATTTCCGGTTTAATTCCCTTTCGAACTTCGCTGTAAATCTTTGTTGAAAGGGTGTGAACACCAGCCCCTGTTGTAAAGTGGGTGATTACAAAATCATCCAGTGACATGGTGAACGCCAGTAAAAATCCGGAGCAAACACCAGGAAAAATATCAGGGAACACTACTTTGAAGAAGGCATAGAGTGGAGATGCTCCAAGGTCTAATGCCGCTTCGTAAGTATATTTGTTCGTTTGCTTTAATTTTGGTATGACACTTAGTATGACATACGGAATATTAAATGTTATGTGAGCTAGTAACACGGTTGCAAATCCAAACGAAAAGGATGGATAGAATGCTCTGCATGCAATGAATAAAAGCATGAGAGATATACCGGTTACAATATCCGCATTTAACATTGGAATGTTTGTCACAGCCATCATGGTAGTACGGAATTTGTTATTTAATGCTTGCATTCCGATGGCAGCAGCAGTTCCAATCAGGGTAGCAATTAATGCTGATAATAGGGCGATAATCAAAGTGGTGTACAAAGCATTCATGATATCAGCGTTTTCAAAAAGGCTTGTGTACCATTTCAATGAAAAACCACCCCATTTGGAACGGGTTTTTGAACTGTTAAATGACAGCACAATTAGTGTTCCAATTGGTGCATATAGGAGCAGGAGAATCAGCCCTAAATAAATTTTTTGTATTGCAGATTTAATCAAAACGCTGTTCCCTCCCCATCTTTATCATATTTGCTTACTAAAGCCATACTAAATATAATGAAAATCATAAGCACAAGTGAGAGACCGGAACCAACATGCCAGTTGTAGCTTTGGGTAAATTCCTGCTCAATTACATTTCCGATAAGGAGAATCTTACTTCCGCCTAAAATGTCAGAAATAACAAAGGTGGTTAGCGCAGGTACGAAAACCATAGTAATACCACTGATTATACCAGGTACGGACAGTGGTAATATGACTTTCGTAAATACTTGTACCGCATTTGCCCCTAAGTCTCTTGCAGCATTGATGACATCCTTATCAATCTTAATCAAAACATTATAAATTGGCAGAACCATAAACGGCAAAAAATTATAAACCATGCCCAAAACAATGGCGTATGGCGTATTAATGATGTTAAGCTCCGGCAAATGTAGGAAGGATAACACCGCATTAATTACTCCGTTTTTCTCTAATAATGTCTGCCATGCCAAGGTGCGAAGCAAAAAGTTCATCCACATTGGCAGAATAAATATCAGAACGATAAAGCTGGATGAATTCACGCTTTTGTTTGACAGAATTACAGCCAAAGGATATGCGAGAATCAGACAAATGACCGTACTGATAAAAGAAAGCAGAAGAGAAAGTCCCAGTGCTTTCAAGTTTTCCGGCGTTGTGATTTCAGCCAGATTCATCAGTGTGAAATTGTTATCAGCATCCGTGAGACCATAATAAAATATCATGATGATTGGGATGATAATAAATGCAATCGCCCAGAACAGATATGGGCCGGTCAACAGTTTCTTACTATTCTTCAATTGGAATGGCCTCCTCATCTTCAGATTCTGGTTTCTTCATGATTTGTATATCAAATGGGTCTACTTTAATACCAACCTCAGTTCCAACAGGGAAAAGGTCTGTACTGTGTACTAACCATTCATAATTGTTTGCCGTGACTTCCATTTCGTAGTGGACACCCTTGAAAATCAAATGTGTTACCACACCATCTAGGAGTCCTTCACCTGGTTTTACCAAATCGATATCTTCTGGACGAATCACAGCATCGACTGGTTTGTTGCGTCCAAATCCGGTATCCACACAAGGGAAGTTAACGCCTAGAATTTTAACAAGTTTATCTTCAACCATAGTAGCAGGCAAAATGTTACTTTCTCCAATAAAATCAGCGACAAAGGCATTTTCCGGCTCGTTATAAATCTGTTCCGGTGAACCGATTTGCTGAATGTAACCTTGGTTCATAACCACAATCGTATCGGACATGGTCAAAGCTTCCTCTTGGTCATGGGTAACATATACGAAAGTGATGCCAAGTTCATTTTTCAAACGAATCAATTCATATTGCATGTCTTGGCGAAGTTTCAAATCCAGTGCGCCAAGCGGCTCGTCCAATAGTAGTACCTTTGGTTCGTTAACAATAGCACGTGCAATGGCAATACGTTGTTGTTGACCACCACTTAATTGGTCAGCCATACGATTCTCGTAACCGTCCAAGTTTACCAGCTTCAGGGCATACTTAATCTTGTCATTGATGTATGCTTTCGATTTCCCTTTGATTTTCAAACCAAACGCAATATTTTCAGCAATAGTCATATGCGTAAACAAGGCATATTTCTGAAATACAGTATTTAATTGACGCTTGTTTGGCGCCAAGTTCGTTATATCAACACCATCGAAAATAATATTACCGGCATCCGGCGTTTCAAATCCACCCAGAATACGCAAGAGAGTAGTCTTTCCGCACCCACTTGGTCCAAGTAATGTTAAAAAGCGATTCTCATTTATAAAAAGGTTCAAATCATCCAAAACAAGATTGTCACCATATGATTTTGAAATATGTGAAATATCAATTAATTTTTTTGCCATCTCGAGCCCTCCTA
This sequence comes from Faecalimonas sp., assembly GCA_045654105.1. Classification (GTDB taxonomy): domain Bacteria; phylum Bacillota; class Clostridia; order Lachnospirales; family Lachnospiraceae; genus Faecalimonas. The sequence continues at coordinate 15,889 of JAZOMR010000156.1, forward strand.
TTAGTACTATTATGCAATTTTTTTGTCGAAAACGCAATAATATTTTACTGTACTTTTAAAGAACTTCGTATTATAATAAACGGGATTAGGATATAAAGGAGTTGTTCGCATGAATAATGAAGAAAATACAAAAGAAAAATCAGTAGAGGAGCTTGCAAATGCTTTGACAGAAGGCATGGATGAGGAAGTGACTGCAGATGAAGAAAAAGTTGTGGAAATCAACATAGAAGACGAGGCGGTTACGGAAGAAACTACAGACGAGTCTCCGGAAGAAGAGTCTGTGACAGAAGCACCGGTTGAAGAAGAAACAAAGTTGCCAGCAGAAGCTGTGGTGAACGAGGAGCCGAAAGAGGCGAAGGAAAAGGAGGAACCGGTGGAGGAACCGGCTGTTGAAGAAACTCCAGCAGAAGAAGCTCCAGTAGAGGAATCTGTAGCGGAAGAACCTGCAGCAGAGGAGCCAAAAAAGAAAAGCAAAAAAGGTCTGATTATTACTCTGTCAATAGTAGGTGTCTTGTTAATTGGAATTGCAGCAGCGTATTTAGGAATATCTTCCTATTATAAAGACAAGTTTGTAATGGGTACGAATGTAAATGGTGTGGATTGTTCTGAAAAAACATTGGCTGAGGTTGAGGCAATGCTGCAAAAGCAGGTGGAGGAATATGCACTTACCGTTCAATTGACTAATGGAGCAAGCGAAGTTATCAATGGCACAGATATGGGCATTAAATATGGCGGGTATAAGCAGTTAAAGGAAGCATTTAACGAGCAGAATGCATATTTGTGGCCAAAGGCGTTGTTTGAAGAAAACAATATAAAAGCAGAGATCGTTTTTGAATATAATCAAGAAAAATTGAACACACTGATAGCAACACTCGAATGTGTGAAACCGGAAAATCAAGTGGCACCGGTGTCAGCAACCGTTGTATACAAAGATGGTACATTTGTGATTCAAGATGAAGTGTATGGAACACAACTGGATTTAACGAAAGTAAATGAAGCAATACACACAAAAGTATCTGCAATGGAGCAAGAAGTGAATTTAGAAGAGGCAGGTTGCTATGTACAACCAGTATTTAAGAAGGATTCCAAAGAAGTTCTTGCAGCACAGTCGGAACTCAATAAGTACATTTCTGCAAGCATTACATATAGTTTAGATAATATTGAAGTTGTCGTTGATAAAGACGAGATTGTAGCTTGGGTTTCTGTAGATGCTAACATGACACCGGTCATTGATGCAGCAAAGGTGAAAGCATTTACAGACACGTTGGGTTCTAAGTATAATACTGCTAATCGAAGCGGCGTGATTACCACACCTACCGGCAAACAGGCAAATGTTGCAGTTGCAGGTTATGGCCGTCAGGTTGGCAGTCAGCAAGATTGCAACCAATTAATCAGCGAAATTAAAGAAGGAAAGACCGTAACAAGGTCTCCAATTATTTCTAGACAGGCAACACCGGAAGGACAATTTGCATGGGGAACAACTTATGCAGAGGTGGATATCACAGAGCAACATATGTGGTATGTGGTAAATGGCCAGGTTGCATTCGAGACAGATGTGGTAACCGGTAAAAAGGGTAAGAATGACACCCCAACAGGTACATATACAATTTTAGAGAAAATCAAAGGAAAATACTTAAGAGGACGACTTGTAAATGGAAAGCCGTCTTATGTAACATGGGTAGATTATTGGATGCGTGTGACATGGAGTGGTATAGGCTTCCACGATGCGGGATGGCAACCAACCTTCGGTGGAGACAGATATGTGAACAATGGTTCTCATGGATGTATTAATATGCCACCGGCGAAGGCAAAAGAATTCTACGGAATGCTTTCTGTTGGCTGTCCGGTAATCATTCATTACTAGAAAAAGAGGAATTAGAATGTATAAATTGTTAAAGCAAGATGGTCTTGCAAAACGAGGCGAATTTCATACAGTGCATGGTGTGATACAGACACCGGTGTTCATGAATGTGGGAACAATTGCAGCAATAAAAGGTGCCGTTTCTACGGAAGATTTGCAAGGAATCAAAACCCAGGTGCAATTGTCAAATACGTATCATTTGCATGTAAGACCAGGCGATGAGGTTGTCAAAAAACTTGGTGGTCTCCATAAATTTATGGTTTGGGATAAACCGATTTTGACAGACTCCGGCGGATTTCAAGTATTTTCACTTGCAGGACTTCGAAAAATCAAAGAAGAAGGTGTATATTTCAATTCTCATATTGATGGAAAGAAAATCTTTATGGGACCGGAAGAGAGCATGCAGATTCAGTCCAATCTTGGTTCTACTATTGCAATGGCATTTGATGAATGTCCATCCAGCGTGGCAAGTCGGGAATATATGGAGGATTCCGTTGCTCGTACTACCAGATGGCTTGCCAGATGTAAAGCAGAAATGGCACGACTGAATTCATTGCCGGATACCATTAATAAACACCAGATGCTCTTTGGTATCAATCAAGGAGGCATTTATGAAGATATCCGTATTGCACATGCAAAAGAGATTGCGAAGATGGATTTAGACGGATATGCAGTCGGTGGTCTTGCAGTAGGAGAATCTCACGAGGATATGTATCGCATTTTGGATGCAGTGGTTCCACACCTGCCGGTTGATAAGCCGACTTATCTTATGGGAGTTGGAACGCCTGCAAATATTTTGGAAGCGGTTGATAGAGGCGTGGACTTCTTCGACTGTGTATATCCAAGTAGAAATGGTCGCCATGGACATGTGTATACGAACCAAGGAAAGCTCAATCTGTTCAATGCAAAATATGAGTTGGATGAAAGACCAATTGAAGAAGGATGTCAGTGTCCGGCTTGTCGCACATACAGCAGGGCTTACATTCGTCATCTGCTTAAAGCAAAAGAGATGCTCGGCATGAGACTTTGTGTGCTTCACAATCTGTATTTCTATAATACCATGATGGAAGAAATCAGAGATGCAATTGACAAAGGATGTTATAAAGAGTATAAAGAGCAGAAACTTGCTGGTATGGCAGGAAAAAGTGTAAAATAATAATAAAATCTGGAAAACGGCTTGAAGTAAATATAGTTTTTGTGTATGATAGTCGTAGTGTTTAAAAATTAGGAGGAAAGACGTATGGAAGGTATGGGTGGATTAGGAATTATTGTAATGTATGCCGCAATTATAGGACTTATGTGGTTCTTTTTAATGCGTCCACAGAAGAAAGAGCAAAAGAGACTTCAATTAATGTTATCAGAAATGGCAGTTGGGGATGCAGTTCTTACAACTAGCGGTTTCTATGGTGTAGTAATTGATATTTCAGAAGATGATGTTATCGTTGAATTTGGTAATAACAAAAACTGTCGTATTCCAATGCAAAAGGCAGCGATTACACAAGTTGAAAAACCAAGTGTAGAATAATGCATAACAAAAAAGCAAGATTGAGAAGAGGAATTCTCAATCTTGTTTTTTTATAACTACTGAAATATTGGTTGAAAATCATTTATGTATCTTATATAATATAGTCGTAGGGAGACAATGAATAAATAGAGAGTCTGAAAAGACGTTAGTATGAAAAAGACATTATCATCAACTGCTTCGACCATAACATCGCTTGAATCAATACGTAATGGTGAAGCAGGATTAACTGAAAAACGAAAAAACATGCTGGCAAGAGTGCCGAGTTCCAATGATTGGGCTCCTTTTGAAAAAGATACAATATCCATTAAAGATATTGCATATCTTTCTGCAGCAACACACCATGAATTTGCTTTATTAAGAGGTAAAACAAAAGATATTGTAGTTCATGGTGTTGAAAGACATTGCCATTTTAGCGAGGAACTTTTAGAACTATTGCAAGCAAAGAAACTTCGTTTGATTGCACATACACATCCAGATTATGGTAAGATAATACCATCTGCAGAAGATCGGGAATTTTTGAAACATATTGGTCAAAAATCTAGTGTTATTATTTCATATATTACAGGTTCCGAATTTGAATTTGGTTTAAATTCATTTGAAGAAATTTAGAATAAGGGGGAACAAAAATGTTAACAGTAAAAGAAGCAAAGAAAATAGGAATTAGGGCATGTATTGATGCCATTGGATATGAATTTTGTAAACAACATGCAGATAACAGTACTTCGGGATATGGTGTGGAAGAAGGAATTGTTTATTGTTTTGTTGGAGTTAGCGACCAACCGGCTCCAGAGTGTGATATTTCAAAGGTGGATAGTCTAATTCTGGCTCATGGAACTGAATGGCCATATTCTGCTAGTTGCCATGTGGATAGGAAAGATGGAAGAATTGAATTGTTTGAAGTAAAAAAGCCAGAAGAATGATATGGCTTCATCCTGAAATAAGATAGGAATGAAGCCCTGGAGTGTAGGCAAGATTGAGAAGTGGAATTCTCAATCTTGTTTTTTTACAACATCAAATAATCAATAATAATCTTTGAAATTAAATGTAAGGGGAGATTAGACATCATATCAAATCCTTCAATAACATGTGTGTTCTTTTGACGGCAGTAAGCATATACATCCGAAAATTCTTCCAAAGAAGTGCCCTTCGTGCAACAACAGGTGATAACGGTTGCTTCTTGTTCTTTTGCATGGCGAGCTGCTATTTCCAATTCAGGTGTACTGTTCTTAACTGTGAAAATAATCACAAGGTCGTCTTTATTTACCAATTTATCGGCGAGTTGCATAATGAGTGAGTCTGAGAGAACAAAAGTACTATATCCCAACAATTGCAACTGAAATTCAAAGTACCTTGCTATCAGAGAAGTATTTCCACGAGCAATTAGATAGATTTTTTTTGCTGATTTTATATGATGAATGATCTGCAGTATGGTATCCACAGATATATTTTCAATTGTTTCCTTGCATTCCTCCAGCAGATTGTTTATTACCGCATTTGCTATTTTTCCATCTTCTATGTAGTGGTTCTTGCTTGAGGCTTTGAATCTGAGTTCGGCAATTCCTGACAATCCACATTTTCGGATTGCTCTGGAAACGGTAGCCGGTGAACTGAAGGTTTCAACAGCGATTTCACTAATTGATAAATCATAGATATTATTTTCATGTTCATTTAACCAGTTGATTACATTCAATTCTGTAGGTGTTAACTGTTCTTTTTCTGTTTCGTTAATTTCAATCAACATGCGATTCTCCTTGCTTTTTTAATGTATTGGGAGTAGATAATGTAGAGGGGTATTTGCCTTCAGAAATTCGAGCACAATATCTTGAAACATTTATTAATGAATCAGGAATCGATCTAATTGGGCTTCAAGAGGCAGGAAGCCACTCTTATGATTATCAAGAATATTTTACACAAAAATTAGAACGCACCGGTATCTATAAGGCAGTAACAATTGGTGCAGAAAAGGCATATGACGAGCAAGCATCGCGTTATCCGGCTGGACGAGTATCGAATAGTGCTGGCCTGATTATTTTATACAAGTCAGAACGTTTTGAACTATTAGAAAGCGGTTCACAAAGATATACATCTACGGAACTACAAGAGCGACATTACCAGTGGGCTAAATTAAAAGATAAAGAAACAGATCAGATTGTATTTATGACAAATACACATTGGTCCATTGACTGGGACGAAAATGGGAAGGTAAGTCAAGAGGCAGGAGATAGACATCGAACGAAAGAGGCAAACGAGTTGCGAACGTTCTGGGAAAAGACAGTTGGAGATAGCCTGTTATTTGCAACCGGTGATTACAATTGTAACCAAGATACAACATGGTTTAAAAGTGCTGGCAGTGGTGTGTATAAGACAGCAGATGCAATTTTAGGAGATGGAAGTAAGTTGAACATCGACCACATTTTCCTAAATTCAGAACGTGTAGACGTTTTAGAGTATGAGTTTTTGGACGATAAGATTCAACTGGAGGATGGCGCACATAGATACTCCGATCATGATCCGTTAGTTGTAAAGGTGAAATACAAATAATATTCTTAAGAGTCTTTAATGATAAGGCTTCATCCTGATAAGAAGAGGATGAAGCCTTTTATATATGTATTAATACAAAAAAACAGAGTGTACTCTAAAAAGTTTCACTTTTCCACATTAAAGGGTTGAAATGTTTTTCAAAATGCGATATGATTAAGAGAAATATTTTAATACGTGAGGTAAAGAGATATGGAACTGAATATCGGTGTTATCAGAGGCGATGGCATTGGACCGGAAATCGTCGCTGAGGCAATCAAGGTTTTAAATAAAGTTGGAGAGGTCTACGGACATACATATAAATATAATGAACTGTTAATGGGGGGAGCATCCATCGATGTACATGGAATTCCACTGACAGACGAAACGGTAGCAATTGCAAAATCTTGTGAAGCAGTACTGATGGGTTCTATCGGAGGAGATGCAAAAACATCCCCATGGTACAAATTAGAACCATCCAAGAGACCGGAAGCAGGCTTGCTTAGGATAAGAAAAGAATTAAATCTTTTCGCAAACTTAAGACCAGCTGTTCTGTATGATGAATTAAAGGGCGCATGTCCATTAAAAGAGGAACTCACAGAAGGTGGGTTCGATATGATGATTATGCGCGAGCTTACAGGTGGTCTGTACTTTGGAAATAGAGAAACAAAAGAAGTAGACGGATGTTTAACAGCGAAGGATGAACTTACATATAATGAGAACGAAATTCGCAGAATTGCAATTCGCGCATTTGACATTGCAATGAAGCGTAACAAGAAAGTGATTAGCGTAGATAAGGCGAATGTGCTTGATTCTTCTAGATTATGGAGAAAAGTGGTAGAAGATGTTGCGAAGGATTACCCAGAAGTGACATTGGAGCATATGCTGGTTGACAACTGTGCAATGCAGCTTGTGAAAGACCCAAAACAGTTTGACGTCATCTTAACAGAGAACATGTTTGGCGATATTTTATCGGATGAAGCTAGTATGATTACAGGCTCCATCGGAATGCTTGCATCGGCAAGTCTCAACGATACAAAATTTGGTCTTTACGAACCAAGTGGCGGTTCTGCACCGGATATTGCAGGAAAAGGAATTGCGAACCCAATTGCAACCATTCTTTCCGCAGCAATGATGCTTCGTTACACCTTTGATTTGGATAAAGAAGCAGATGCTATTGAAAATGCAGTGGCACAAGTGTTGAAGGATGGATATCGCACCATCGACATTATGTCAGAAGGAAAAACACGGGTGAATACAGCAGAGATTGGAAATCTCATCTGCGAGCGAATCGCATAGGACGAAAGAGCAGGAGGAAATAGATATGAGAAGTGATACAGTAACAAAGGGGATGCAACAAGCCCCACATCGTTCGTTATTTAACGCATTAGGATACACAGAGGAAGAACGTCAAAGACCATTGGTTGGTATTGTATGTTCTTATAATGAGATTGTACCGGGGCACATGAATTTGGATAAGATTTGTGATGCCGTTAAAATGGGTGTTGCAATGGCAGGTGGAACTCCGATTATGTTCCCTGCAATCGCTGTTTGTGACGGAATTGCAATGGGACATGTGGGTATGAAATATTCTCTTGTGACCAGAGATTTAATTGCAGATTCGACAGAGGCGATGGCAATGGCTCACCAATTTGATGCCTTGGTTATGATTCCAAACTGTGATAAAAATGTACCGGGACTTTTGATGGCAGCAGCACGTATCAATGTGCCAACTGTTTTTGTCAGCGGTGGTCCAATGCTTGCAGGTAAGGTAAAAGGCTGTAAGAGAAGTTTATCCAGCATGTTTGAAGCAGTAGGCTCTTATGCAGCAGGTACCATGACAGCGGAAGATGTGACAGAATTTGAAGAAAAGGTATGTCCAACTTGTGGTTCATGTTCCGGCATGTACACGGCAAACAGTATGAACTGTCTGACAGAAGTACTTGGAATGGGACTTGGCGGAAATGGTACAATTCCTGCAGTATATTCTGAAAGAATTCGTCTTGCAAAACATGCAGGTATGAAGGTGATGGAATTATTAGAAAAGAACATTCGTCCAAGAGATATTATGACAGAAAAGGCTGTTTTAAATGCATTGACTGTTGATATGGCACTTGGATGTTCTACAAACTCTATGCTTCATTTGCCGGCAATTGCACATGAAATCGGAATGGATTTTGATATTACATTTGCAAACGAAATCAGCGCAAAAACACCGAACCTTTGCCATTTGGCACCAGCAGGTCCTACATATATGGAAGACTTGAACGAAGCAGGCGGTGTATACGCTGTTATGAATGAATTGAACAAAAAAGGATTACTATACACAGATTGCATGACTGTAACAGGTAAAACAGTTGGAGAAAACATTGCAAATTGTGTAAATAGAGATCCAGAGGTTATCAGACCGATTGAAAATCCATATAGTGAAACAGGTGGTCTTGCAGTTCTTACCGGAAATCTTGCACCGGACGGCAGCGTTGTAAAACGTTCGGCAGTGGTGGAAGAAATGATGGTACATGAAGGACCGGCTAGAGTATTTGACTGCGAAGAAGACGCCATTGATGCAATCAAAGGTGGAAAGATTGTGGCAGGTGACGTGGTTGTTATTCGATATGAAGGACCAAAGGGCGGACCTGGTATGCGTGAAATGTTAAATCCAACATCTGCAATTGCAGGTATGGGACTTGGAGCTAGCGTGGCACTCATTACAGACGGACGTTTCAGCGGCGCATCCAGAGGAGCATCCATCGGACACGTTTCACCGGAAGCAGCAGTTGGTGGTCCAATCGCATTGGTTGAAGAAGGAGATATCATTAAGATTAACATTCCGGAAACCAAGATTGAACTGAAAGTGTCGGATGAAGTTTTAGCAGAGAGAAAAGCAAAATGGGTTCCAAGACAGCCAAAGGTAACTACCGGATACTTGGCAAGATATGCGTCTATGGTAACATCAGGCAACAGAGGAGCAATCTTAGAAATACCTAGATAGAGAAGGAGACTTTTTATGCAATTAACAGGAGCAGAAATCGTAATCGAATGTTTGAAGGAACAAGGGGTTGACACTGTATTTGGTTATCCAGGCGGAGCCATCCTAAACGTATACGATGCTTTATATAAACATAGTGATGAAATCACACATATTTTAACATCTCATGAACAAGGCGCATCTCATGCGGCTGACGGATACGCAAGAGCAACCGGAAAAGTAGGTGTATGTTTTGCAACCAGTGGTCCTGGTGCAACCAATTTGGTAACCGGTATTGCGACCGCATATATGGATTCTATTCCAATCGTTGCGATTACATGTAACGTAGGTGTTTCCCTGCTTGGAAAAGATAGCTTCCAAGAGATTGATATTGCCGGTGTTACAATGCCAATTACAAAACACAACTATATTGTAAAAGATGTTAATAAATTAGCAGATACCATTCGCAAGGCATTTGAAATTGCAAGAACTGGAAGACCGGGTCCGGTACTGATTGATATTCCAAAGGATGTAACCGCAAATGTATGCGAATATGAGAAGGCGGAAATTAACACTGAAAAAGTGGTTATAAATCCGGTTGATGAAGCAGAGGTTGATGCCGCAGTTGCCATGATGAAGAAGGCAAAGAAACCATTTATCTTTGTTGGTGGTGGAGCTGTTTTATCCGGTGCAAGCGAATCTTTGGTAGAATTTGCGCATAAAATGGATGCACCGGTAACCGATTCCTTAATGGGAAAAGGAGCATTCCCGGGAACCGATGATTTGTATACAGGCATGCTTGGAATGCATGGTACAAAGCCTTCCAATTTCGGAGTGAGCAAATGTGATTTGCTTGTGGTAATCGGCGCAAGATTCAGTGACCGTGTAACCGGAAATGCAAGCAAATTTGCAAGCAAGGCAAAAATTATTCAAATTGATATTGACCCTGCGGAAATTGATAAAAATATCATGACAGACGCAAGCATCACAGGTGATGTGGATGAGGTTCTAAAATGTATTAATGCGAAATTAGAACAACAAGACCATAGTGAGTGGAAACAAACCATCAACGAATATAAGGAAAAATATCCACTTACCTATCACCAAGGCGTTTTGACAGGTCCAGCGGTTATCGAAGAGATTTACAAGCAGACTGAAGGCGATGCAGTCATTACAACAGAAGTAGGACAGCATCAGATGTGGGCAGCTCAGTTCTATAAATACACGAAACCAAGAACACTTTTAACTTCCGGTGGGCTTGGAACCATGGGATATGGACTTGGCGCATCCCTTGGAGCTAAAATGGGTGTACCAGATAAAAACGTAGTCAACATTGCAGGTGACGGTTGCTTCCGTATGAATATGAATGAGATTGCAACAGCAGCAAGATACAATATTCCAATTATTCAGGTAGTAATTAATAACCACGTGCTTGGAATGGTTCGTCAATGGCAGACCTTATTCTACGGACAACGTTATTCAGCAACAGTGTTAAATGATGCAGTTGACTTTGTGAAATTAGCTGAGGCTATGGGTGCTGTGGGAATGAGAGCAACCACATTAGATGAATTTAAAGCAGCATTTAGTGAGGCTCTGACACTTGGCAGACCGGTTGTTATCGATTGTCAGATTGACAGTGACGAAAAGGTTTGGCCGATGGTAGCTCCTGGAGCAGCAATTAGCGAAGCATTTAGTGAAGAAGATTTAAAAGAAAATTAGTTTGTTAGGAGGAGAAAGAAATGAGTAGAGTGTATAACTTTTCAGCAGGTCCGGCAGTTTTACCGGAATGTGTGCTTAAAGAAGCGGCAGAAGAAATGATGGATTATAAGGGAACCGGAATGTCGGTTATGGAAATGAGCCATCGCTCGAAAGCGTATGACGAGATTATCAAGACAGCAGAGGCAGACCTTCGTGAGCTTATGAACATTCCTGATAATTACAAAGTACTGTTTTTGCAAGGTGGTGCATCTCAACAGTTTGCTATGATTCCAATGAACTTGATGAAAAATAAAGTAGCTGATTATATCGTCACAGGCCAATGGGCAAAGAAAGCATATCAGGAAGCACAGAAATATGGAAAAGCAAATAAGATTGCAACATCCGAAGATAAGACATTTTCTTATATTCCGGATTGTTCGGATTTGCCGATTTCTGAAGATGCAGATTATGTTTACATATGTGAAAACAACACAATTTACGGTACAAAATTCAAGGAGTTACCAAATACAAAGGGTAAGATTTTAGTATCAGACGTTTCCTCTTGCTTCTTATCTGAACCGGTTGATGTAAGCAAGTATGGTATTATTTATGGTGGTGTTCAGAAAAATATCGGACCTGCAGGTGTGGTAATTGTAATCATTCGTGAAGATTTGATTACGGAAGATGTACTTCCTGGCACACCAACCATGTTACAGTATAAGATTCATGCAGATGCAGAGTCTCTTTATAACACACCACCTGCTTATGGTATCTACATTTGTGGTAAAGTGTTCAAATGGTTAAAAGAGATGGGTGGACTTTCTGCTATCAAAGAATATAATGAGAAAAAAGCAAAGATTCTCTATGATTTCTTAGATGAAAGCAAATTGTTCAAAGGAACGGTTGAGAAGAAAGACCGTTCACTGATGAATGTTCCATTCGTGACAGGCGATGCAGAGTTAGATGCGAAATTTGTAAAAGAAGCAAAAGAAGCAGGCTTTGAGAACTTAAAAGGACATAGAAGTGTAGGCGGAATGCGTGCAAGTATCTATAATGCTATGCCAATCGAAGGTGTAGAAGCGTTAGTAGCGTTTATGAAGAAATTTGAGGAGGCGAATCTCTAATGTATAAATATCATTGCTTAAATCCGATTGCGAATATTGGGTTAAATCAATTTGATGATGCGTATGTGGCAACTGAGGATATGAAGGAAGCAGATGCGGTGCTTGTAAGAAGCGCGGTGATGCATGAGCTTGAGTTTGATGAGAACTTGAAGGTAATCGCAAGAGCAGGAGCTGGTGTGAATAATATTCCGTTAGACCGTTGTGCAGAGGAAGGTATTGTTGTATTCAATACACCGGGAGCAAATGCCAATGGTGTAAAAGAGATGGTTTTAGCAGGACTTCTTATGGCTTCCAGAGATATTGTAGGTGGTATCGAATGGGTGAAGGCCAATAAAGAGGATGCCAATATTGCAAAATCAGCTGAAAAAGCAAAGAAAGCATTTGCAGGCTGCGAGATAGAAGGCAAGAAGCTTGGTGTTATCGGTCTAGGTGCAATCGGTGTTTTGGTTGCAAATGCAGCTGTGAAATTAGGAATGGAAGTATATGGCTATGACCCATATCTTTCTGTAGATGCGGCATGGAAATTATCTCGCCAGATTTATCACGCAAAGACCACAGAGGAAATTTATAAAGAGTGCGATTATATTACCATTCATGTTCCGGCATTGGAATCTACCAAAGGCATGATTAATGCTGAGGCACTAGGTTTAATGAAGGATGGAGTTATCATTTTAAATTATGCCAGAGATGTGCTTGTGGATGAAGTGGCTTTACTGGAAGCTATGGATGCAGGAAAGGTGAAGAAATATGTAACCGACTTTGCAAATCCAACTGTGGCTGGTAAAGATAATGTGATTGTTACACCACATTTGGCAGCTTCCACAGAAGAATCAGAAGATAATTGTGCGAAGATGGCAGTGAAAGAAGTGATGGAATATTTGGAAAATGGTAACATCCGCAATTCTGTAAACTATCCAAACTGTGAAATGGGACTTCGCGGTGAATATACCAGAATTACCATTATGCATCGCAACGTGCCAAACATGATTGGTCAGTTTTCAACCATTCTTGCAGAGGACGGTATCAACATTGCGAACATGACCAATAAGAGTAGAAACGCGTATGCATATACCATGATTGATGTGGAAAATGAAGTCACAGATGAAATCGTAGAGGACCTTAATAAAGTAAAGGAAGTTTTAAGAGTTCGGGTTATTGCATAATGTCGATTTTTGTCATATAATGTGTTTCGGAGATAAATTATTATAAGGGACACATATATGAACAAAGAATTTGTTGATAAAAAGAGTTTTGTAGTAGGGCTTATAATAATATTTGCCCTACTATTTTTATTTGCAGGCATTGGATACTGTTACAGCTTTCTTCCCGTAGTAACATTAAAAGTGGATAGTGTAACCATAAGACAGGATGAGGAAATCCCGGAGTTCAATGTCTATGCTGAATTTTCAGGAAAGCACGATGTAGTGCTGATTAGAGAAACTGGATACAAAGTCAGTGACCTTGTGAATGCGTTGAACCAGAAAAAGGGATATGAGTTGAGCCATCATATAGACGTAACAACCGAAGGAATCTATCCGTTAAACATTGAATTAGAATCGACTATGCGAGATAAGTTGACTAAACATTGGCATAATCGTATTCAATATCGAATCGAAGACGGTGTATTCGAAGTCATAAGTAAGTACGGTGATTGGGATAATGGTACATTTACCTTTTTGGATGGGACAAAGGCAAGTGGATGGACGAACATTGGACCAGACACCTATTATTTTGATGAAAATGGCAGACGTGTAGAGGGAAAACAAGAGATACTCGGTGCAACTTATTATTTTGGAAAAGATGGCAAGTTTGACTCGGTGAAGAATAAAGTAAATCCTGCAAAGCCGATGATTGCCATTACCTTTGACGATGGACCGAGTAAGTTCACTATGCAACTGCTAGAGCAGCTTGATGCATATGATGCAAGAGCAACTTTTTTCATGATTGGGACAAATGTACCAAAGTATCCGGAAACTGTGAAGAAGATGAAGGAAATTGGCTGTGAGCTTGGCAATCATACTACCAATCATCCTAGATTAATCAACCTAGACGTTGCGGGAATACAGAATGAGATTAACGCAACCAATCAGGCAATTCAAAGTGTCGTAGGAGAACCCCCAACATTAATGCGACCACCATATGGTGCAGTCAATGAAGTGGTTCAGTCTGTGGTAGGTCTGCCTTTGGCCATGTGGTCAGTAGATACCAGAGACTGGGAACAGAAGGATATGGCTTTTGTCAAGAACTATGTATTGAATGCTGCTAAGGATGGAGAGATTATTTTGCTTCATGATATCCATGAAACTACGGTGCAGGCAGTTCTGCAAGTTATTCCGGAACTGGTAAATCGTGGCTATCAGCTTGTGACAGTGAGTGAGATGGCAGCTGCTAGAGGTGTAACGCTGGAGAATGGGCAGCAATATTATGAATTTAGATAAAAAGAAATCAATTCATACTTGTGGAGGAAAAGCATACTATAAAAATAGTACGGGACATGATGTGTAAAGCATACATCATGTCCCTTCATTCATCTTATTTATTCAATTTCGCATTGTGTTTCTCAAGCAACTGATGAATCTTATCCGTTGGAACCAATACCTTTCCAATGGTTGTATCGTGATTCATAGAATCAATGATAAGCGCTAAGAATTTACTCATATCTGCAAATGTAAAGTATGGTTTCTCCAATACAGATGGTGGAAGATAAGTAAGGTTCGTTGTGATGATACGGTCAATATAACCTTTTTCATAATATTCATCGAACTTCGCCATACCTTCTGTAAACAGACCAAATGTAGAGAATACAAATACGCGGTTTGCCCCACGTTCTTTGATTTGCTTACACACATCCAACATACTTTCTCCGGAAGAAATCATATCATCTACGATAATAGCGTTCTTGCCTTCCAAATCAGTACCTAAAAATTCATGAGCTACAATTGGGTTCTTTCCATTTACCACGATTGAGTAGTCACGGCGTTTGTAGAACATACCCATATCTACGCCAAGTACGTTTGATAAATAAACTGCACGGTGCATAGCGCCTTCATCCGGACTGATAATCATTAAATGGTCTTTGTCTACTTGCAAATCAGGTTCTGCACGAAGCAGAGCTTTCATGAACTGATAGTTTGCCGAGAAATTATCAAATCCCTTTAAAGGAATAGAGTTCTGTACACGTGGGTCGTGTGCATCAAATGTAATAATATTAGAAACGCCCATATCCATTAATTCTTGTAATGCAAGCGCACAGTCAAGAGATTCTCTCTTGGTACGTTTGTGCTGACGGCTTTCATAAAGGAATGGCATAATAACGTTAATACGACGTGCCTTTCCTGTAGCAGCAGAGATGATACGTTTTAAATCTTGGTAATGGTCATCCGGTGACATATGATTTTCATAACCATTTACTGTATAAGTAAGGCTGTAATTGCATACATCAACCATAATGAATAAATCTTTACCACGAATGGATTCTTTTAAAATACCTTTTGCTTCACCGGAACCGAAACGTGGACAAGCACTTTCAGCTAAGTAGTTGTCACATTCATAGTTTGCAAGATGTGCGGTGTCCGGAAATTCCTTACTTGCTCCTTGTCTGAAAGAAACAATGTAATCATTTACCTTTTGTCCTAATTCCTTACAACTGTCCAAAGCAATGATTTTCAGAGGGGCAGTTGGAAGGGTTTTTTCTAATTGTGAAATGTTCGACATGATAGCCTCCTAAAACGTCTTTATTTATTGATGTAACTATTCTAACAAAAAATAAATAGTTCATCAATATTTTATAGACTGAAAATTGCATTTTTTCTCCAAATTTAGTATGATATAGTTTAGGAAAAATAAACTTGAAGGAAAATTCGTATGAAGCATGAACATATTATAAAGGCAGTTGAGCCACTGAGCATAGCAGAAGAACTGGGTATAGAGGCTGGCGATAAGCTCATTTCTATAAATGACAATATAATTGAAGATGTTTTTGACTATCATTATCTTGTAAATGATGAAGAACTCGTTGTCTTAATAGAGAAGGCTGACGGCGAGGAATGGGAATTAGAGATTGAGAAAGACTATGAGGAAGACCTTGGCATTACGTTTGAGCAAGGTCTTATGGATGAGTATCGTTCTTGTAGAAATAAATGTATCTTTTGTTTTATAGACCAGATGCCAAAGGGAATGAGAGAAACCTTATATTTTAAGGATGATGATTCCAGGCTGTCATTTTTGCAAGGGAATTACATCACGCTTACCAACATGAGCGACCATGACGTGGAACGTATGGTGCAGTATCATTTGGAGCCAATCAATATTTCTTTCCAGACGACGAATCCGGAATTGCGCTGCAAGATGCTTCATAATCGATTTGCCGGTGAAGCGCTGAAAAAAGTGGACAAGCTCTATGAGGGTGGCATTCATATGAATGGGCAGATTGTGCTTTGTAAGGGTGTAAATGATGGTGAGGAATTGGAAAGAAGTATTCGTGATCTGACAAAGTATCTTCCATATCTGCAGAGTGTGTCCGTGGTACCGGTAGGACTTACAAAATATAGAGATGGATTGTATCCTTTAGAGCCGTTTACAAAAGAGGATGCGATTAAAGTATTAGATACAATCGAAGGATGGCAGAAGAAGATTTATGAAGAATACGGACTTCATTTTATTCATGCAGGGGATGAGTGGTACATTCTTGCTGAACGTGAAATGCCGGAGGAAGAACGCTATGACGGATACATGCAATTGGAAAATGGCGTTGGGATGTTAAGACTTCTGATGAATGAATTTGATGAAGCTCTTGCTGATTTAGAAGGCGATGACCGCAAGGTTGAGGTTTCTATTGCAACCGGAAAGCTTGCTTATCCATATTTGCAAAGGATGATAGAAAAACTGCAGGTGAAGTTTCCAAACGTAAAGGTACATTTGTACTGGATTCGCAATGATTTCTTTGGAGAAAAGATTACAGTTGCAGGCTTGATTACAGGACAGGATTTGATTGAGCAGCTAAAAGGTAGTGAGCTTGGCAGTAAACTGCTTCTTCCATGCAACATGCTAAGGGACGGAGAAGAAGTTTTCTTAGATGATGTGACACTGACAGAAGTAAAAGATTCTTTACAAGTAGAGATAGATATTGTAAAATCAAGCGGATGGGATTTTGTGGAAAGGATTTTGAATGATGAGTAAACCAATTGTAGCAATTGTGGGAAGACCGAATGTAGGAAAATCCACATTATTTAATGCACTGGCAGGGGAAATGATTTCCATCGTAAAGGATACGCCAGGTGTTACAAGAGATAGAATATATGCAGAAGTATCTTGGCTTAACCGAGATTTCACATTAATAGACACAGGCGGTATTGAGCCGGATAGCAAAGATATCATTTTGTCACAGATGAGAGAGCAGGCTCAGATTGCTATTGATACGGCAGATGTTATTATTTTCTTAACAGATGTGAGACAAGGCTTAGTAGATTCTGACTCGAAGGTGGCGGATATGCTTCGTCGTTCCGGAAAGCCGGTTGTATTAGTGGTAAATAAAGTGGATAGCTTTGAAAAATTTATGCCGGACGTGTATGAATTTTATAACCTTGGTATCGGGGACCCTATGCCAATCTCTGCATCTTCAAGACTTGGTATCGGTGACATGCTGGACGAAGTGACAAAACATTTCCCAGAGGGAGCCGGAGAGGAAGAGGAGGATGACAGACCACGTATTGCCATTGTAGGGAAGCCGAATGTAGGAAAGTCTTCAATAGTCAACAAATTGCTTGGCAAAAATCGTGTGATTGTATCGGACATTGCGGGAACAACAAGAGATGCCATAGACACAGCTATTAAACACAATGGAAAAGAGTATGTGTTTATTGATACAGCAGGTCTTCGTAGAAAGAGTAAAATTAAAGAAGAGTTGGAGCGTTACAGCATCATTCGTACAGTTACAGCAGTAGAACGTGCGGATGTGGTGCTTATGGTAATTGATGCGACGGAAGGTGTAACCGAGCAGGATGCAAAGATTGCAGGTATCGCCCATGAACGTGGAAAGGGTATTATCGTTGTTGTAAATAAATGGGATGCCATTGAAAAACATGATAAGACCATGAATGAATATGAGAAAGATATCCGTAACACCTTGGCATATATGCCATATGCAGAAATTATGTATGTTTCTGCAGAAACTGGGCAACGCTTAAATAAACTCTATGATATGATTGATATGGTAATGGAGAATCAGACACTTCGCGTTGCGACCGGTGTGTTGAATGAGATTATGGCAGAAGCTGTTGCTCTGCAGCAACCACCTTCAGACAAGGGAAAACGTTTGAAGCTTTACTATATTACACAGGTTTCAGTTAAACCGCCAACATTTGTTATCTTTGTAAACGATAAAGAATTGATGCATTTTTCTTATACTAGATATTTGGAAAATAAGATTCGTGAGGCCTTTGGTTTTAGAGGAACATCACTGAAATTCTTTATTCGTGAGCGAAAGGAAAAGGAGCAATAAAATGGAACGTTTGATTTGTGTAGCAATCGGATACTTGTTTGGACTGTTTCAAACGGGATATATTTACGGCATGATAAATCATGTGGATATACGTAAGCATGGAAGTGGAAATGCAGGAACAACCAATGCACTTCGCACACTTGGCTGGAAGGCAGGGGTAATTACATTTATCGGTGACTGTTTGAAATGCGTGCTTGCAGTTGTGCTTGTTCGTTTCATTTTTGCTGATAGCAGTCACGTGGAATTACTTGCAATCTATGCGGGACTTGGGGCTGTGCTTGGTCATAATTTTCCGTTTTATCTGAATTTCAGGGGCGGAAAAGGAATTGCATCTACAGCAGGACTTATTCTGGCAGTACATCCGGTAATGTTTGTAATTGTTGCCGTTGTATTTATCGGTATTGTATGGTTTACACAGTACGTATCACTCGGTTCATTGATAATTATGGTACTATTTGTGATTCAAGTTGTCATACATGGTCAGATGGGTGGTTTTGGTTTGACCAATGGGGAATTGTATGAGTTTTATGCAATCGCGATTGTGCTTGCTGCATTGGCATTCTGGAGACATAGGGCAAATATTAAGAGATTATTGATGGGAACAGAGAATAAAACAGACCTTAGAAAGATAGGAAAGAAATCATAGGAGGTTCATTATGGCTAGAGTTGGTATTTTAGGAGCAGGAAGCTGGGGAACTGCATTGGCCCTGATGTTATATAAGAATGGACATCATGTGACAGTGTGGTCCATTGATAAACGTGAGGTAGAGATGCTTCAAAACGAAAGAGAGCATAAGAGTAAGCTGCCAGGCGTAAAACTTCCGGAAAACATGGTGTTTACCAATAATCTGGAAGAAGGAATGGAGGAAAAGGATTTCCTTGTGTTAGCAGTACCATCTATATTTACAAGAAGTACAGCTAGAAGTATGAAACCATATATTAAGCAGGGACAGATTGTTGTTAATGTAGCAAAGGGCATCGAGGAAGATACATTAATGACACTTTCTGAGCAGATTGAGGAGGAATTGCCAGAGGCAGATGTTGCGGTACTTTCCGGACCAAGTCATGCAGAGGAAGTAGGTAGAGGACTTCCTACAACCTGTGTGGTTGGTGCAAAAACAAAAGAGACAGCAGAATTTCTTCAAGTGGCATTTATGAATGATTTCTTCCGTGTGTATATTAGTCCGGATATCTTAGGAATCGAAATTGGTGGAGCATTGAAAAACGTGATTGCACTTGCTGCGGGTATTGCGGATGGACTTGGATATGGAGATAATACAAAGGCAGCCCTTATTACGAGAGGTATTGCAGAAATCACGAGACTTGGTGTAAAAATGGGAGGAAAGGCAGAAAGCTTTTCAGGTCTTACGGGAATCGGTGACTTGATTGTTACTTGTGCAAGTATGCACAGTCGTAACCGCAGAGCCGGTATTTTAATTGGTCAAGGAAAGACCATGCAGGAAGCGATGGATGAGGTTCAGATGGTTGTGGAAGGTGTATATTCTGCAAAAGCAGGTCTTGCACTTGCTAAGAAGTACAACGAATCCATGCCGATTATTGAACAAATCAATCAGGTATTGTTTGAAGATAAGAGTCCTGCAGATGCAGTATATGAATTGATGCACAGAGATGGAAGAAGAGAGAATTCTGAGTTACTGTGGGAAAGTTAATAAGATTTTTTAGAATAGGGTCTGTGGAGATTTTGGGTCTTCATAGACCCTGTTTTGTAGGAAAACATCGCTGTTTTCTTTGAAATTAGAGTGTTTAGCGTGTCATATTTCATAACATATCCACATACATTATACAAGAATATGGAGGAGGATTGCTATGGAAGTATTTAATGTGTATAAAGATATTCAGGCACGGACAGGCGGTGCCATTTATCTTGGTGTAGTTGGTCCGGTACGTACCGGGAAATCCACATTTATTAAACGGTTCATGGACTTAATGGTGTTGCCTAAAATGGAGGATATGCCAAGCCGTGAGCGCGCAAAGGATGAATTACCACAATCGGCATCCGGAAAGACCGTTATGACGGCAGAACCGAAATTTGTGCCAAAAGAGGCGGCTGAAATCTGTCTTTTGGATGATGTAAAAGTAAGGGTTCGCTTGGTCGACTGTGTGGGATATATGGTGGAAGGTGCTTCCGGTCATATGGAAAATGGAGAAGAACGAAAGGTGAAAACCCCTTGGTTTGATTACGAGATACCGTTTACAAAGGCAGCTACCGTGGGAACCCA
>JAZOMR010000157.1:0-4637 GCA_045654105.1 Faecalimonas sp.
CATCTTTTGGCAAAATGTTTTATCATCGTTTATCGTGAGAGGGGCGAGTGTGGTCGCTTCGTGCGAGTCATAGTTTGCGCAAGTACAAAATGAAAAAAGACAGCCTGAAGCTGTCTTTCTCATTTTGAGCGGAAAACGAGAGTTTAACCTATGTTCGCTCATCATTTTGAGTGCGAAAATCTTGCGTTTTTTTAGGTTTACTTTTGAGTTTCCGAGTAACAGTTTTGGCCGTTTTTCAGGTACGGGAATTGCCGTACTGTGTCCACCTTAAATTTCTGTACTGTAATTACTTATGCAAAGATAATAAAATTTTCTGAACTAATAAAAGTAATATTTAAACACGACATATTAGTTAAAAATCTTGACTCTTTGCTCGTTGGCTCATATTTACTTTATTGATAGAATCTGTTTTTTGTTTTTCTTTTCTTCCTAATGCTTCAATTCGATCTGCTTCCGCTTTTAATTTAGCTTCGTAGTCTTCCACTTTTTTACAATGATATAGATCCGAGTAAATAATTGAGATCGCTTCAAAATAACTAGTATATCTTACGCCATACCTATTTTCTGGAGATTGCATTTTGGGGTTTTTTACATAATTCTCACGCTTTTCTGTTGAGAATGTTGTAAACCGCAATTCTTGATTCTTGAATGTCCATACAATAGAGTTATTATTGCTTCGTTGAACTTTATCTCCCCAGTACCCCTCTTCTTTTTCTTTTGACGAAAATTGTTCATTATATTTTGAAGTATAGAGTGATTCTAAATCCTTTCTAGTATCGTAGTCTGTGGACATAATCATAAAGCTTGTTATAGTATCTTGGAACGATGCAATTTTGACATCAACTACCAAGGCATCATTTCTGTTAGGAAGATAGATCTTTGCTTTACAAGTAGCCGAAGTTTTATCTTTATTTAGTTTTATATTAGAAATATCTTGATGTGATCGAGCTTGTCGAATATTTTTCATAAATGGCTGCCCTAATTCAATGCCCTTAAAAGATAAGTATACGGTAGAATCAGCGTATTGCTTTAACCTTGCCTCGTGAGCTATCTTTTCGGCTTTTCTTTTTTCCTCAAACTCTTTTAGCTGTTTATTATTTCCGCCGACACAAGATGCTAATAACCCGATAGCGACAAATGCAATAATCTTAAAAATATACTTCATAGTAGTAGGTTTTTATTGAACTTCACAAAGTTAGCATTTATTTCAATTAGTTGATAATTATTGTGTAATAAACTTTTGCTTTGTAACAAAAATAGCCCGCCAAACGCTAATGGTAGGGCGGGCTTTGTGCGGGTTGCGGGACCTATCTTCTCGGGTTGTAGCCGCTATGATGAATCAGGCAGTCGAGCATCTCGTCGCTGCTCTTGATGATGTGCGCTTTCAGGCATCGTTTGATCTCGGCAATCTGGTAATAGTACTTGTTGCCGACACAACTGTAAGCAACCTTGCCGGCAGCACGGAGTCGTTGGAGTGTCTTCTCGCAAATGCGCAAGTACTGACACACAACCTGGCTATCAACCCACTCCTCGTCTGAGTTTGTTGACTGCTCCAATCTTGCCTCGTGAACATAATCGGCGATGAGATTTACTTTTTCCACCAACTGCTGGAAAGCTTTCGAATCAATGGTAATCACCTCCATAGTTTTTTTAATTTTTATTGGTTTAACATAGGTTTACTTGTGCGATTTTGGTCGCTTCATAAAAAGGATAGTGACATCCAACCGAAAAGGTTGGACAACGACACAAAAAAAGCAGAGGGGTTGCCTCTGCTTAAGTATAATATTACATGTAGTTGTATTACAACTCGAATGTTTCAACAAAAGTTAAAAGTTTACATGCATTTGTTGTATGAAACGATAATTGGTCGAATAGCTGGTGGGTATTAAGTTGCTCAATAGCAGCATTCGCATCCAATATGCCGTTTTCGTAAAGAGTGATTGTTGCATAGAGCCTGTCATTTGCTACGGGCCCCATAATCAAATCAAAATTGTGATGAACCTCACCTCGGCGATTACCAACAACACAATCTAGCAATTATTGCAATTTTTTGATATTTATTGCACAACAGGCCTCTACGGCAAAGTAAAAGCCCACCTGGATTTATAAAAGCGGGCTTTACATAAGTTGCATTTTTGACCTATTACAGAGATTTGGCATCTCGGGCAATAGTCCATTATATTCCTAATAAATCCTTGATAAATTCATTGAAAGAAGGGCATTGATTGGATGCAAATAAATTCAAATAATCGTCTTTGGTAATATTCGCAACAATGGCATTTACTTGTCCTGAATGTTTATCATAAGCATCTCCTGTTGACGAAGTAATTGCCTTCATTACTTCAGTTGGATGATAAATTTTCTCAAGATTGCAGTTTGGATATATGTACTCCTCTATCTTTTCATCAGTTATATCCCTTTTCCAGCATTCAATTAAAGCTAACATCCATGTTTCAATCTCCATAACAGCAAAATGTATTTGGACTCTATCATCTGTATAATGTTGGTTGATTGCATGTTTGGCAGATTCAACAAACTCTATATTTAAATCTATAGATACCTCACCCGGGGACTCCTCACGATATACTTTACTATACATATCTCTCAATCCAATAACAAGATTAAATCCCGAATCTAGCATCCGTTGAGACCGAACAATCATTGCTGATAGAACTTTATTATCTCCCCCTACATTGATAATCTGATATAAATTATCAGACGACTCATCGCCAAAGTCATATTCTGCACTCAATGTTTGTTCTGCAACTAATTGGTAGCATCGGATACATACATTGTTATAATCGTAGTACCTTAACAATAGCTCACGAACAAATATTTGTTCCGCTTGGCCTTCTACAAACACAACAACTTTCCTCATTCTCCAACCTTATTTTTTGATAGATAATTATCAATAAAATTAGAGGAGAACAAATCAAAATTGCTCAACCCTGTCATTTTAAATTCGCGAAACAATTCTTTACTATTCTTTGGATTAATAGTTGAAATTATATTTTTGTCTCTGAGTAGTACTTGCCAATATTCCAAATCAACAACATCCATCACAAAAGCATCATTGGAACTTGCTATTAATTGTAATTCATTTTCTTTACAATCATCAAAAATTATTTTACCCAGAGCAACAGAGCGGTAATAATCCAAGCCTTCACCCAAATCATCAATTAATAAAAGGCTTAGTTTGCTATTATGTTTAATGACTGACACAAAACACAATAGGTATAGTGTACGCATCATACCACTAGATAAATTCATATCAAGTAGTTTTGGGGTTACATGGTTCTCTTTAATCTGAACTAAACGAAGATCCGGAACAGCCTGAATAGTTTTTAAATCAACAATGTCGTATCCAAGAGCTTTAGAACGAGCTATAACCTGCTCTTTGTCTGAAGGGAGCAAAGAATCCACTAGGTCACTAAACGGATAAGGGCCTGTTAATTTCCCCATTCCTAGAATTGTCAAAGGGTTTATATCAGACATAGAAACACAAGTAACCCCCTCTGCCCACAACATCAATCTCTCTATTTCTGGGAAAAGTTCTTGATCTCTTCTTACTTGGATAATTAATCGTTCAGCAGGAGGGTTTATTTTTGTTGTACGATAACATGCTTCTTCTCCTGTACGATTTATAAGAGTCTCTTTGCCAAAAATCAATATTTCCTTCTCAACTATACCATTATTGATTGAAATGCTATATGTTACCTTCTTTGTGGGGTCTTCTTTCAGGCAAAAAAACAGATCTGCATCAAATGTTCGAGTCCCCATTAAAATCTCTTTCATTTGGAGGAATGATGCAACATTCATTATAGCCCTTATTGTGCGAGTTTTTCCAGCGGCATTTTTGGCTACCAGAAGGTTCAATGCCTGCAATGGAAATAATTCACACAATTCCCAACCAGCTTCTTTATATCTAAAAGATAGAAGTTTCATATGACAACTAATTATTATTGACTAAATTACTTTGACAACAACTTTACTACACATACAACTGCAAAGTTACTAAATTTTGCGTTATATGCAAAAAAATAATATTTGTATGAACACCACATAACAATCTATGCTCCCCCCCCCCCCCCAAGCATACTTTTATTACGCACTACATTAATACAAAGCATAAGCCAAACTCGATGCAAGTTTTGCAAACCTACACCTATATACTCCGCTAACCTCAAGCACTATCTTTGCTGACAATTTGCAAAAATTTGATTAATTGTCTAGCTCAACCCTTTTAAATAGAGGTTTATGACAAATAATTACAATACAATTTTAACCAGCTGCAGTGTTGTACACCTTGTTGTCAATATTTTTTCTCGCTACTTTCTCGGAGTTTAATTTGCAACTATTATGCAGTAATAATTTATTCCGGCTTGCAGCTCCGAAATTTCGGTTGAGGGTGAAATAGGGCGAAGAAATATTGCGTAACGATGATAAACGGTGATAAACGACTTAATCACTAAACACAAAAAAACACTCAAAGTGAGCATCTTTTGGCAAAATGTTTTATCATCGTTTATCGTGAGAGGGGCGAGTGTGGTCGCTTCGTGCGAGTCATAGTTTGCGCAAGTACAAAATGAAAAAAGACAGCCTGAAGCTGTCTTTCTCATTTTGAGCGGAAAACGAGA
>JAZOMR010000158.1:0-2121 GCA_045654105.1 Faecalimonas sp.
AAGGAGTCTGGAAAGACATCCTGAAAGAAGTCATCAAGGAAGTTGTTGACTAGTTAAAAACACAATTATGGGCTGTTTTGTGCTTTTGAATCCAAAATTTATGGTCAAAAGAACAAAATGGCCCACTTCTGTGCTTTTGAAACCAAGAACGGAACAGCTTTGGTAAATTATTCTTATCTTGTAGACGGCACAAAACTAAGTGCATTGCAGGATAGTGGAGAGAGCCTTGTGTATAGGGGACCGTTCGTGTATAGAAAGAGCGCCGGTCTTGGAAACAGTTCATTGACATTGGAAAGCGCAGCTTTTGGTGGCGGAAGATTGACACCAAGCGGAGCGATGCTCTATGTGACCGATTATCTTGGAAGTGTTCGAGCTGTTGTGGACGGCCAGAGCGGCGAACTATATAAGGCGTCTGATTATTCGGCTTTCGGAGAAGAAAATGCAGTGATAGTACCTCAGCATAGTATCATTCCATCTGCTCCTCTTGCAACAGCCACCCTTCCGGATGGCACGACCATCCGCGATAGCTACACAGGCAAGGAAGACCAGTCCCATGATTTCGGCACCGGCTACATCGACTTCGGCGCCCGCCAGTATAACCCATCCCTCCGTCGCTGGATGACCCCTGACCCTCTTTCGGAGAAGTACTATGGTATCTCACCGTATACTTTTTGCAATAATAACCCGGTCAATCTGGTGGATCATGATGGTAGATACTTTGATAAGGCAAATGGCAGAAGAGCAGACAGATATGAACGTTGGTTAGAAAGAAAAGCTAATCAATTAGATAAGCAGGCCATGAGAAATGAGAAACGTGGAAAAGATGTGGGGGACCTTAGGGAACGAAGCAGTGAACTACGCAAATCCGTGAAGGATATTCGAGATATGAGAAATGATGACAACAATGAGTATCGTTATGTTGAATCTAATACTCCATTATCAGATTATGGTGGCAAAAATGAAGCATGCGATGATATAATAATACTTTACGCTTCGGAATCATATTTTGATTCGGTGGTACATGAAAGTCGACATGGTGGCCAACATGCTAGAGGAAAACTAAATATCATAACAAAGGAAGATTATGGCGTTGCACATGAAATTGATGCATATAGAGCACAATATTCTTGGACAGGACATATAGAGTGTCTGTTTTTAGATCCTTCAGACTTAAGATATTTGGTGTATATAAAAGCGAACGTTCCTTATTATCATAAGATATATAATATAAGTGAAATTAATTATAATTTTATTGCTCACATATGGGAGGGTAAAGGATATTTATATCAACCTATCTTACGCTAATCCTTTAAAATTTATTTATATGAAGAATTTTGCGATAATAATTTGTATTGTTCTTTTCTCTGGATGTTCAATTCAAGGTAGGTATTATCTCTATGACACAACAGATCCTGATATTGATATACCGGTGATGATGGTGTTATCAGACAACAAAAGAGGTGTCTTGGCGAATTCTAATTCCAGGTTGTTGGGTTCAGATTTTCATTATGAGACAGAGCGATTGTTTGAAAAGTATAAAGTTATCAATATTGAATATTGTGATACGACGAAATTTCATCTAAGTAATAGAGGCTTAGTTTGGGGAAATGTCATCATGCTTAAAGACGGTAATGACTCATCCCAAAGCTACTACTTTGTAAAAGTTGAGTCTCATTATATGAAAACACGAAGTCCAAAGAAACAGGATCGGTACGCTAAAATTCTTGAAGAAAAATTCGTCATAAGATAAAACGTCTTGCAACTAGTGCGGAACAACTATCCCGTTAAATAGATCTCAATTTGTGTTTGCAAGGTTCCTCTTATATTTAGATTTAATTTGAGGCGAGTGACGGGGTGATTCACGTATTAAAAACAACAACAATGAAACCAATAAGACATTTGATAGCAATTGTCTTCCTTTTGTGTGGCCTGTCCGCACGAGGAAGCGAGAAGGTTTACGACCGCGACGATATGGTCGGTACCTATAAATGCAGTGCTGTGCCGGAGTTTGTCCTGGATGTGCATCTGCACGCAGACAACACCTTTATGCTTGTCAGCAATGAATCATATAAACGTTTTGGCAAATGGGAAGTCTCTGACGACAAAGTACTTCTGCACTTT
>JAZOMR010000159.1:0-1977 GCA_045654105.1 Faecalimonas sp.
CATACATTTGAAAATGGCGACACTCGCCGACAGCTGCTTGCTCGAAGCAGGCATGTCGTGATGAAGCATCACTCCAGGTGGACGGACTCGCAAAAACGCAGAGCCAGAATACTGTTCAGGGAGTATCCGGCAATCGAAGAAGCCTACAACGTCTCGATGAAACTGACTGATATATTTAACACCAAGTGTAATAAAGCCGTAGCACTGACAAAACTTGCACGGTGGTATGACGAAGTAGAAAGACTGAACTGCAAGTTCTTCAACTCGGTAATTCAGACAATGCAGAACAACTATGCTACAATCGTAAATTATTTTGAAAACAGATCGACTAATGCTTCTGCCGAGAGCTTCAATGCCAAAGTAAAGGCTTTCAGAAGCCAGTTCCGCGGTATCAGCGATATCCCTTTCTTTATTTTTCGCTTAGCTACATTATTTGCTTAACTTTTTTAATGCTCCACCGATTTTTAGGACTGATCCGATATAACGCCATGGCAACGCCGTACGGATAAAAAAAAAGACGCCCCAGATTTCTGAGACGTCTTATGTGGAAACAGCTGGGGTCGAACCTGCGACCCCCTGCTTGTAAGGCAGGTGCTCTAAACCAACTGAGCTATGCTTCCATTCTGTGTAAGAACCTTTCGTCTACGAGTGCAAAGATAGGAACTTTTCCATTACGCGCAACACTTTTTTTAAAAATATTTTTATTTTTCTTTAAATTTACTTATATCAATAAGTTACAAAAATATTTTTATACAAAACACTTCTTTTTTATCTTATTTTCAACCCAAAATCGTAGATTTAAGCAACAAAAATATCACACTTTAGGCAAAAGCTACGCTTTTTTCAATTCATAATGCATAATTCATAATGCATAATTATTTCATTATTCATTATGAATTATTCATTCCTAATTCCTAACTCCTAACTCCTAACTCTAGTAATTCTCGCCAGATAATCGTAATGTTCGCCTCTTCTCACTATTTCCATTTTAAAGCCGTGAAGTTCGGCATAATTTCTCAAAGTATTGGCGTCGATATAAAGCCAAGGGAAAGAATCACCTTTCACATCGTCGTAACACATAGTGTATTCGAGTTCGCCGTAATATTTACCATCATCAGGAAGTTCTATTATTCCGTCTTCGTCCTCATAAAGATAACATAAATCCGACGAGTCACAGAAAAGCTGTCCATCATCTGCCAATACCTTATCTATATGTTTAAAGAAATCAGGAAGCTTGTCGATAGTACCAACGATTCCGATTCCGTTCATCAGCATTAATATCGTATCGAATTTTTCTTCCAAGGTAAAGAAATCCTGTTCTCTTACATTCACGAGACCTCTTTCTTTCATTGTCTCGACAGAATAAGGAGAGATATCTATTGCAGTAACGTCGATACCTTTTTCCTGAAGCCAAAGAGAATGACAACCAGAGCCAGCTCCCACATCGAGGGTCTTGCCTTTCGCCAGTTTCAAGGCCTTCTGTTCAAGTTTAGGCATATATCTGAAAGTACGGAACAATGTCTCCAACGGAATCTCATCATCATCAAACATCGGAGACGAAACAATCAATTTACCATCGCGACGACCTTTGTAAAAATCGGCAATCGCTTTTCCCATTGCATCGGTTTCTTTTTTCATAATTTTATCTGTCAACAGACAACAGACTACGGACAACAGACTTTGTCCATGTAATAGTATACCAAAGGACTGTTGACTGTTATCCGTTGACCGTTGTCTTTTTCAGCAAAATTATAAATTATTTTCCGCATTTTTCTTTTAAAAAAATAAAAAAATCATATCTTTGTATGTATTATTTTAAAATTAAGAGATATGACTGACGAATCAAAAATTAGAGAAGCTTTTGAAGAAAAAAACTGGACTGAAATCAAGTCGCAAGACTCATGGTCAGTCTTTAAGATAATGTCTGAATTTGTCACAGGCTACGAAACACTTTCCAAGATTGGTCCTTGCGTTGCA
>JAZOMR010000160.1:0-3124 GCA_045654105.1 Faecalimonas sp.
GTTCTTGCAACTGTAGCAACATAGAGCGCCGTTTTCATACGACCTTCTATCTTAAGGCTGTCAACGCCTGACTCGATAAGTTCCGGAATATGTTCAATCATGCACAAATCCTTGGAATTGAAGATATAAGTTCCTCTTTCATTTTCAAACACGGGCATCACTTCGCCCGGTCTAGTTTCCTCAACAATGGAGTATTTCCAACGGCAAGGATGTGTGCAGGCACCTTGATTTGCATCTCTTCCAACCATATAGTTGCTCAGCAGACAACGTCCGGAATAAGAAATACACATTGCCCCATGTACAAAGGTCTCAATCTCCATATCTTCCGGAATGTTTGCACGGATTTCTTTAATTTCCTCCAACGACAATTCTCTGGCAGTTACCACGCGGGTTGCCCCTTGCTTGTACCAGAAATTAAAGGTTCCATAGTTTGTATTATTTGCCTGTGTGCTGATATGACGCTCAATTTCCGGACATACTTCACCTGCAATCTCAAAAATTGCCGGGTCTGCAATGATGAGTCCATCCGGTTTTATTTCCTTCAACTCTTCAAAATACTCTCTGACACCAGCCAAATCATAGTTGTGAGCTAAAATATTGGCTGTTACATATACTTTTACATCATGCTCATGAGCAAACCTAATACCCTCTCTCATCTCATCCAATGAGAAATTTTTTGCCTTTGCACGAAGACCAAAAGCCTCGCCACCTATATATACCGCATCTGCTCCAAAGATAACGGCTGTCTTTAATACCTCCAGGCTACTTGCCGGAATTAATAATTCAGGATGTCTTGCCATTCCCTTATTCCTCTCTTACTTTTGTACTCAGCGCTACTCCATCACCCAATGGAATAATGGATGTCTCTAATAATTTATGATGCTTTAATTCGTATAAATATTCTCGCATACGGCTGTGAATGGTGCGATTTCTTCTTTCTACTGCGAATCGAGATTCAATGATATCTCCATCCTGCAGCACATTGTCTGACACCAACACCCCATCCTTAGAAAGCAGACGAATTACCTCCGGCATGTAATAGATATACTGCCCTTTTGCTGCATCCATAAAGATAAAGTCATATTCACCGTCGAGCCCCTTTAGAACCTCCAAAGCATCGCCCTCTATCAGTGTAATCTTATCCTCTTTTCCTGCCCGTTTGAAATTCTCAAGTGCAATTGGAATCCGCTTTTCATATTTTTCAATTGTTGTTATTTTACAATCCTCCGGCGCATATTCACTCATTAGAATTGCAGAAAAACCAACAGCTGTACCTACTTCCAAAATTCGTTTCGGTTTTTTTATCGCCAAAAGTACTTTCAAAAAGCTCTGCATCTCCTTCCGAATAATCGGAACAAAGGTATCCAGAGCTTCTTTCTCTATGGTCTCTAATATCTGGCTGTTTTCTGTCTCTAATGAATGGATAAACGTACGCATTCGTTCATCTACAATCATATTTTACACATCCATAATAATCGGAAGAATCATCGGTTTTCTCTTTGTCTTCTTCCATATAAAATCACTCAAAGTATCACGAATCACCAGTTTAATTCTGCTCCAGTCTGCATAGCGATTTTGTAAGCATTTATCCAATGCTTCATACAAAATCTGTCTGGCTTCTTCCATCAAACCTTCAGATTCTCTAACATATACAAATCCTCTGGACACGATATCCGGTCCTGCAAGTAATTGATTGGTTCCCTTCTCCAAAGTAAGAACTACAATCATAATACCATCCTCTGCCAAATGCTGTCTGTCTCGCAAAACGATATTTCCAACATCTCCAACTCCAAGACCGTCTACTAAAATCGCTCCGGTATGCACTTTATCTACGACCTTAGCCTCATTTGCATCAAGCGCCAGCACATCACCGGACTGCAGGATAAAGATGTTGTCCTTCGGTACACCAAGAGCCTCTGCAATTCCTGCATTTGCTTTCAAATGACGGTATTCACCATGCACCGGAATAGCATATTTCGGCTTTAATAAAGAATAGATTAACTTCAATTCTTCCTGACATGCATGTCCCGATACGTGCGCGTCTCTCACGATTACATTTGCACCCTTTTGGGAAAGTTCATTTACCACACGGGAAACGGCTTTTTCATTTCCCGGAATTGGTGAAGAACTGAAAATAACCGTATCACCTGGTTTAATAGAAACCTTCTTATGAATATCTGCTGCCATTCTGGATAATGCAGCCATAGATTCTCCTTGGCTTCCTGTTGTGATAAGAACCGTCTTCTCATCCGGATAATTTTTCAGTTCATCAATATCAATCAATGTATTCTTTGGAATATCAAGGTATCCCAATTCCATAGCAGTCGTAATAATGTTAACCATACTACGACCTTCCACTACAACCTTTTTATCATACTTGCATGCAGAACGGATAATCTGTTGCACACGGTCCACATTTGAAGCAAAGGTTGCAATAATAATTCGACTGTTGCAATGCTCTGCAAACAAATGGTCAAAGGTAACACCTACGGTGCGTTCTGACTGGGTAAATCCTGCTTTTTCAGCATTGGTACTATCAGACATCAATGCAAGTACACCTTTTTTTCCAATCTCTGCAAATCTCTGCAAATCAATTGCATCCCCAAATACAGGCGTATAATCCACCTTAAAGTCACCTGTATGAACAACGATTCCTACCGGCGAATAGATTGCCAGGGCCGCCGCATCCTGAATACTATGGTTTGTTTTAATAAATTCAATGCGAAGTTGTCCCAAATTAATGGACTGTCCATAGGTTACAACTTTTCTTCTTGTGCTACGCAGCATATCATGCTCGCGCAGCTTATTTTCAATAACACCAATGGTAAGTTTGGTTGCATATATTGGTACATTGATATCCTTCAATACATATGCCAAGGCACCGATATGGTCTTCATGACCGTGGGTAATCACAAACCCTTTTACTTTTTCTATATTATCCTTCAAATATGTGACATCCGGAATAACCAAGTCAATACCAAGCATGTCATCCTCCGGGAATGCAAGACCGCAATCCACAACAACGATGGTATCTTCATATTCAAAAGCAGTAATATTCATTCCGATTTGCTCCAATCCTCCGATTGGAATAATTTTTAATTTTGAATCATTTACTTTCTTCACA
>JAZOMR010000161.1:0-3593 GCA_045654105.1 Faecalimonas sp.
ATCCATAATTATGGTAATACTATTTTTAGGAGGTGATCTCTTGTCCCGTCTAAAAGATTTGCGTATTGAACTAGGGTATACCCAAATAAAAATGCAACATTTGACAGGCATAGACCAAAGCGATTACTCGAAAATCGAAAATGGTAAACGCTATTATACCTTTGAACAATGCCGAAAGATAGCCCTCGCCCTTGGCACAAGCATGGACTATCTTTCAGGACTGACTGATGAGAAGAAACCTTACCCACGTTCTTCTTCATCAACTCTTTAGACAGAAAAACTGCCTATCACTATTATAATGGTAGGCAGTTTTCTTGTACTAAGCACGGTGCTTAGTATGTTAACTTTTTTAATTTTTCTTTTATCTCTGATACGTTTCTATATCTTTTATTTTGATTTACCATGATACACTTTTCAATGATATTTCCCACTTTGCCATTCGCAACTTCATTAACTGGATGTTTCCCAGTAAACAATACATTCATCAAAACACCCAATGCATAAATATCACTTCTTGCGTCCGTCTGAGCTTCTCCGTATTGTTCTGGTGGAGCATAACCTATAGTACCTAACACAACTGTGTCTTTTTTCTCGTATTTTCTATAAATTCTTGAAGCGTCAAAATCAATAATCTTAACACTTTCATCTTCCAAAACAAATACATTTTCTGCTTTTATATCCCTATGTACAATCTCATTTTCATGAAGAATTTCCAACCCATCACAAACTTGCAAAATAATCTGATAAGCCATTTTCGAGGAAATACTTTGATTCTCCAACAGGTCTGCAACAGATATTCCATCCAAATATTCCTCTATGACTATGGTACACTCATCGTTGCTACTTGCTTCTAAAACTTTAACAACATTCGAGTGTTCTATGGTTGCCAACTTCTCATATACGTTAGATTTATGTTTCAGCCGTTTTACTATAACCGTTTTCCCACTCTCTTTATGTTGGTACAACACAATTTCTTTCTTATCATCTTTTTTCAACACTTTCACAAGATGATAATATTCCTCTATACTCTTTTCAATCCACTCATACATTTCACTACTCATTGTTTTCTCCATTGCAACATTTTATTTTCCATGCTATACTTCTGCCGAGGTGATACAAATGACGAAAAAATCCACTAATGAATTAATGGACGCATTAAATTCTAGCAAATCCATTGAACATTACATTCAATCCGAAAAAGAACATCTGATTGAATCACCATTATGTGATTATTTAAACCAACTGGCAGACAAAAAGGAATTGAAAAAATCTCAAATTATTCACGATTCCGAATTAAACGAGATTTATGGTTATCAGATATTTTCTGGAAAAAGATTTCCATCCAGAGATAAATTGATTTCTTTGGCTTTTGGCATGCATTTATCTCTTTCAGAAGCGCAGCAATTATTAAAATACGCTGGCTTTTCCCCTTTGTATCCAAAGAATGAACGTGATAGCATTCTCATTTGGTGTTTGAATAACAAATATTCCATCATTCAAACAAACAATGCTCTTTTCGACCATTCTCAAAATATATTGTGACACTACTGCAGAGTATAATACTGCAGTGCTGTTACCATGTCATTTTCATCAAAGAAAACTCTCAATGTCGGCATACCTCTTTCTCCGTCAAACCTATAACTCCACTCTTCTTCAAAATTTTGGTCTGGGCTTCCTATCCTTCCTCTTACTTCTTCTCTGCTTGTTTTTCCATTTATACCATGAATACCATATTGCTCTATAATTTCATCTGTAGCATTTAAATAATCAACATAAATACTTTTTACCCTTTCATCTTGTGAAACCTCTATCTCTACACTTTCATATTCGTGTACCATATATTCTCCGTCTGGATAAGTTTCCTCTGTTTCCTCACCAAGTATTTGCGAAACAAAATACAAATCTTTAAAAAGTACATCTTCAAAATCATGAATTATCGCAGGATTCTCTCCAGACATTTCATTGTTTCGAAATGTCAATTCTATGCTTGGTTGATTCTGCCTTGTTGTTTCCTTTTCACTACTTTTAGGTATAAGTAGCCTTAACAATGGCCAGAAATCTTTTAACAACAAAACAACTACCAAAACGACTATAATACGCACTCTCTTTTTCTTTTTTATAAACTTAATTCTTTTTCTTTGCCTTGCCACTCTAGGATATTCATACATACACTTTGGGCAAAAGTGTGCTTCGTTTGGCAATTCCAAATTACAGTTGGGACAATTTTTCATTTGATCTTTCCTTTAAATAGTTTTATCTCTTGATTATTATACTATAAAAACAGCTGAACAAAGTCAACCGAAATACATGCTCTCACCTGTCAACAATTATTTTGTCCTATCATACATTAATATTAAATACGCCCAGAGGTGCTATCTTGAAGACATTTCCACCATCACTTTCTGCGGAGGAGGAACAATATTATCTACAGAAATACCTCGAAGGGGATTTGGAAGCGAAACACATTCTCATTGAGCGAAACTTGCGATTAGTGGCTCATGTTATGAAAAAATACCAACATCTGGAGGAGAGTCAGGAAGATTTAATCTCCATTGGAACAATCGGATTAATTAAAGCAATTATCACCTTTAATCCTGACAAAAATAATAGGCTGGGAACTTATGCGGCAAGATGCATAGAGAATGAAATTCTGATGATGCTGAGAACACGCAAGAAAATTTCCAAAGAGGTGTCCTTGTATGAACCCATCGGGACAGACCGCGAGGGCAATGAAATTCAATTATATGACATCATGGAAGCCGAAGATACAGATATACAGTCAAAAATCGCCCTAAAAGACGATATCTTGCTTCTTTATGACAAAATTGAATCCGTACTATCCCCTCGCGAGCGACTGGTCTTAAAAATGCGATATGGGCTTTATAATCAAGAGGAATACACCCAACGGGAGATTGCAGAGCAATTAGGAATCAGCCGTTCTTATGTTTCCAGAATTGAAAAAAGCGCAATAGAAAAGCTGCGAGACTACTTTTAGGAGTATCGCAGCTACATATTTATTATAAAACTTTTATTCTTGTCTTCTTAAGATATCGTATTTATCAACAGCAATACCCAAATCCACATAAAGAACCTGCTTTGGATGCGGTGCGCTTTCCTGCTCTACCCCATCCTCCGTCAAGATGCGTTTTACAACAACTTCTACATTGTCACCGTTTGGCTTCATGACCTCAATCTTCTCACCTACGGAGAATTTATTTCTCTGCTCAATGCGGTAGGTTCCGTCTCGTTCTTCTCCAATAATACCTAGGTAAGTGTATTCTTTCACATAGGTATTATTGTCGTAAATCTGACTATCCTCGTTTGGCTTTCCAAAGAAGAAACCTGTCGTAAATTGCCTGTATGTGCAGTTAGAAATCTGGTCCAGATACCATGGCATGTTTTGCTTATAAATTTCCGGATCTTTCTTATAATCATCGATTGCTTTACGGTAGGTTCTTGCAACTGTAGCAACATAGAGCGCCGTTTTCATACGACCTTCTATCTTAAGGCTGTCAACGCCTGACTCGATAAGTTCCGGAATATGTTCAATCATGCACAAATCCTTGGAATTGAAGATATAAGTTCCTCTTTCA
>JAZOMR010000162.1:0-1853 GCA_045654105.1 Faecalimonas sp.
GCAATCTGCTCCAGATTTTCAATGGAACGCTGGCTTTCCACATCAAAGGTACGGATAGAATCAATCTCATCTCCCCACAATTCAATACGAATTGGGACTTCTTCTGTCAGTGGATAGATATCTAGAATTCCACCTCGTACAGCGAACTGTCCCGGTCCAGATATCTCTTCTTCTCTATCGTAGCCCAAAGATACCATGTCTCGTTTCAACTGTTCAAAATCAACCGTTTCGCCAACCTTGAATACGCGGATTCTCTCTTTCATCACACCAAATGGCAGTAGTGCATCCATAAATCCATCAAAGCTGGTTACTACGGTGGCATTCCTTTGCTCTATCATTGCTTGTAATACTTCCATCCGCTGTTTGAGCAAATACTTTCCTCGCAAATCTGCCTGATAAAAGAGCAAATCCTTCGCCGGATAGAGATAGACATTGTTATCTAAAAAACGATATTCTTCATATATTTGTTTCGCTTTCATCTCACTAGAAGTAGCGATGATTTTGAAATCAAAACCATCGCCCAGTGCATACATCATATGTGTTTTTTGAGAATTTACACAGCCTGCAAACTGAAAAATCCCCTTCTCTTTTTTGCATTTCTTCTGAACTGTCTCAAATTCCGCCAGTTCCATGAGTGGTGCTATGAAAGCTTTCATATTTACTCCTTCACAACTTTTTTGTTAAATTCGTTCATAGCCGCATCAACCTCACCCTGCAGCATCAATTCCACAGCATTTACAGCCTTTTTATATCCTTCCTCCATCTGCTCTTTTTCTCCTTTAGAAAAATGTCCGAGCACATAATCGGCAAGGTCGTAATCCTTTGGTTTCTCTCCAACCCCCACCTTGATTCGATGGAATACATTTGTTCCTAAATGCTGAATAATATTTTTAATTCCGTTATGACCTCCCGCACTTCCTTTTTTACGAATACGGAGTTGTCCTACATCCAGACTAACATCATCAAAAATAACCAGAAGCTCTGTTTCGACATCTACCTTGTAAAAATCCAAGACAGAACGCACACTCTCACCACTTAAGTTCATATAGGTCTGTGGTTTTACCAGGATGACCTTTTGCCCTCCAATGACACCTTTCCCGCAAAAAGCACGATGTTTGCGCTCTGTAACCGATATATTATATTTGTCCGCTATTTGGTCTATTACATCAAATCCTACATTATGACGCGTACCTGCGTACTCATTTGTTGGATTGCCAAGCCCTACAATAATAAACATATTTACACCTCTTTTCGCTTTTGTCTTTTCTATTTTACAAGAATGTCTTTCGTTTGTCACGCAAAACCAATGAATAATTTTCCTTCTCGCTACATACATTATAAAAAAAGAAATTTCATCCATTTAGGAGGCACTTATGAGTTCTAAGACAAGAATTGTGGTCTTGCACATGAAAGAGATTATTTACACTGCGGTGTTTGCCTTACTCGGCATTTTATTAATTATATTATTAGCATTTATGTTTTTTCCAAAACAAAAAGATTCCAAAAAACATGAACAACGCTATGTCCCGGGAATCTACACTTCCACTATCACACTGAATAACACCACTTTAGAAGTAGAAGTTTCCCTTGACAGTTCACATATTAATGCCATACGTTTCACAAATTTAGATGAATCGGTTGCCACCATGTATCCTCTAGCACAGCCAACCATTGAATACATTGCTGAGCAGATTTACGAAACCCAATCCTTAGAAGATATTGCGTACAGTAAGGACAGTCCATATACCTCACAGGTTATATTAAACGCAATTGAGGAAGCCATCGAAAAAGGGAAAACGGATTAAAGTTTAGTTTACTTTATGAGGCATTTATAATGTCAAAGAACTTGGAAC
>JAZOMR010000163.1:0-2837 GCA_045654105.1 Faecalimonas sp.
CTACTTCTGTCGGATGGTCTGTTGTTCCGCCACTTTCAAGCCAGAAATAACTTGTTGATTTATGAATATACCCTGCAGTATCTTCTGCTTCAACATACATCACTAGTTCCTTCCCACCATTCAGTTTGTATGTTTCTTTGATTGAAAAATCGTAATGCTCCTCGGTTTTTTTAGAAGTCAAATCCTTCCGTTCGATTTCCTTTCCATCTACTACTGTCACAAGTTCAATCTTCTTGAAAACGACATCGCAGTATGGTGAAGACTCTGTACAATCCAAAGAGACGTCTCCGTTTATCTCTATCGTATCATTCCGCTTTGTGCTGGAGCCCCAAATATTCGCTGATACATATGGCAGATAATTATTATGTAACAAACTGAGTTCAACACTGTCTAATTGCTCTGTTTGAATGCCATCAGCAGATTTAATGCTGAGTACTGGATAACTTCCATAATCCATAAAAATTCCTGCCTTTAAGGTAGCGGTAAACTCATTTCCATCACGAGAAAAGTCTGCTGTTTCATCTCCCAAACGAACAGAAAGAACCATCTCATCTGTAATGTTTTTCGGTACTACTTTTATGGAAACCTCTGCCTGATGTGTCGCGCTGTTAAATTCCCCCAAGTCGTATGTTACGCTGGATATTAAACTTGCCTGCTGCTTTAGTCGTTCATCCACGTTGTCGTAAATGGAGTTGATTTCACTGCGGATATTATTACCCTCCGTCTGCCAATAAGCTAACTGTCCCTTCAGATTAGATATCTCGTTGGTCATTTCACTAATTTTTATGTAGCCCATTACTAAAACTACAACTAGTGCTACGCCTATTACAGTTTTCCAATTAAATCTATTTTTCTTTTCTTCCATAACTGCACCCCTCCAACTCTTTTTTAAACTATCCGATAAAATAGTTGGTTTGCCCTAAAATGTAGGGCAAACCTCATTTGCCTATTTTGTAGCCTTTCTTTTCAAGGAATTTTGTGAAATCATCACAGTTACCTGCAACAAATCCATCTTTTTTAAAGATATACCACTGTCTTGATTCTGATTGTAAAATGATATAGTTTTTCGTTTGATATGCCTTCTTGATGCTTGCAAATCCAATCGAATACTCGGAACCTAAAGAGTTCTTATGTGTAATAGCGTCTTCAGTTACAGTAATGGTATATAGTATATCCCCACTAGCAGAAATTTCCTTTTGTCTTGCCATACTGACCTTGACTATTCTGCGATACATAATCACTCGAAATAATATAATGAAGACAAAACAACCATATACAGTGTAATCCGGCCTGACCTCAAGCAGTAGTCCCACAAGACCGATGAGTAACGATATGCCCATCAATATATCAATAAACCTATAAATCTTGCTTTTAAAATAGTGATGAAAATAAATCTCCTTGTAAAACGCTTCATCCCTTGTATGTATATTTTCAAATGCTACCATTTTCTACTATACCTCTCTTGGCATTATAATTGCCGCTATGATATAAGCAATCAAACCGCATCCACCGGCAAGTGTAAAAATTACCCATGCTAATCTGATGAGTGTCGGATCTATGTTGAAATAATTTGCAATCCCTGCACATACACCATCTAATTTTTTATCTGTGTTGCTTTTATATAATCTTTTTTCCATAATCTTTGTCTCTCCCTTTTTGTTATTTGTTAATTACCGGTGATATAATCGGTTTTCCTTCTCTATCAAGAAGGGGTGTCAATCCACCTGCATATCCACCTTGCTGAAACATATAATTTACACCAGTTTCTGTATCTACCCAAATTTCTGTTACATTCATTGTTCCCTGTCTATATACCATTTCAAATCTCTTTTTTTCTTTCATAAATCTATCTCTCCTATAAGATTTCTTTTAACTTGTCTAAAAAGGCTTCCTCGCCCCAGGTATTTATCTTAAATAAAACTGCTTGGCTTCCTCCGGATGTAATCGCTGAAAGACGAATTTCATCATTCCCGTTCTGAAACAGTGTCACATTCATGCTGACACGGTTTCCCCCTGCATAACTGTATCTCTCAAATACTCTGACACTACATCTGGCATCCCCGCTATAAAAATCACTGAAATCTTCAAGTGTGGCAGACATACTACCATTTAAAATACCTGTTTCTATTTTTTTAATGAGCTGATTAAAATCTCCACTCAATGTTCTTTCTAACTTTGCCATAACTCATTCCCCCTTTAGATAAATTACTGTCTGACAAATTCTAAATACCGTGTTCCCTGAAATGTAAGTTTTCCATAATCGCCTTCCGCCAACATGCCGTACTCCATGCCACTCATATGTAGTTCCATGCGGTCACCGCTTTCCACTTGGAATGTGACATAGTACGAAGTCGAGTGTGACATGTGGTTTTTATGGTGGTGATGACTCGTATGCTGTCTTTTTGACACCACCGATGCATCTACCGTTAATCTTGGAG
Organism: Faecalimonas sp.; assembly: GCA_045654105.1. Classification (GTDB taxonomy): domain Bacteria; phylum Bacillota; class Clostridia; order Lachnospirales; family Lachnospiraceae; genus Faecalimonas. The sequence goes on from JAZOMR010000163.1 coordinate 2,439, forward strand.
AGTGGTTGTTTTTATTCCACTGTGAAATCCCTCGAAAAACATTCAATAGAATCATGCCAAACACCAATACAAACATTAAACTAAATAAAATTTCAAAGCCCCCTGCAACAAACATCTCGTTTCCTCCTAGATTAAAAATTTTGCCTGTTCAAAATCTCTCTTATACACAAAGATTTCATACTGGTACATATGCTCTGTAGAAATTCCTAAGCTTCCTTTTGTACCTCGAATGGTCCCTCTTCCACTAAACTGTCCGAGATGATTTCTTACTTTGTATTTATATGGAATGGAGTTGTTATCGAGCGCATCTCGGATCTGATTAAACCTATCCATCTCAAATCCTATCCATAAACTTTCCGAATTAAAGAATGTAAACATAGTGTACCTCCTTCTCACATA
>JAZOMR010000164.1:0-19719 GCA_045654105.1 Faecalimonas sp.
TAAAGTTAAGGTGCAATTGGATTATGATGGAACTTTGGTTTGCACATATCCGGAATATAACAACGGATGGAAAGTGGTAGCGCAACCGGACGGAACCTTGTGTGATGCATCAGGGAAGACATACTCATATCTGTTTTGGGAGGGAAATACGGACGCAACCTATGATTTCAGCAAAGGCTTTGTTGTAAAGGGAGCGGAAACGGCAGAGTTTTTAGAGGAAAAATTATCGGAAATTGGATTGAATCCAAAAGAAACAAACGAATTTATCGTATATTGGCTTCCAAGGATGCAGGAGAACAAATACAACTTGATTACATTTCAGACTGAGGCTTATACGGATGCTGCAAAACTTCATATAACGCCAGAACCGGACAGTATTTTGCGTGTATTTATGGCATACAAGGAACTGGAACAACCAATCGAGATAGAAGAACCTGCAATTGCACCATTTGAACGTAAAGGATTTACTGTTGTAGAATGGGGCGGAGCAGAAGTAAAATAGCGAGGATTTATAAAATGACGGATGAAAATATTGTTGCACTCTATTGGGAGAGAAACGAACAGGCACTTGATGAAACAAAGACCAAGTATGAACATTATCTGTTAAAAATAGCACATAATGTTCTTGCGGATTATGAAGATAGTAAAGAAAGTGTAAATGATACATATTTAGCAGCGTGGAATTCCATGCCACCTCATAAACCAAGTATTCTGTCGACATACCTTGGTAAGATTACCAGACGAATATCAATTGATATGTACCGCAGAAAAAATCGTGCGAAGAGAAAGGCATCAGAGTATGCATTGTCCTTAACAGAACTGGATGATTGTTTATCAAATGGTGGCACGCCGGAAGAGTCAATGGAATTAAAGGCTTTAGCGGATGCAATCAATACATTTTTGCGTACATTGTCAAAGGATGAAAGAAATCTCTTCATAGGAAGATATTATTTCTTGGATTCACTGAAAGAGGCGGCGAAGTATTGCGGAATGAGTGAAGAAAAAGCAAAATCTATGCTTTTTCGTACCAGATGTAATTTGAAAGCGTATCTACAGAAGGAGGGATTTGACGTATGAACCAAGATAATATCCATGATGCGTTGAATATGTTGGATGATGAATTGATTCACGAAGTAAGCAAACTTCGTGATATTAGAAAAAAGAGAAAAAGTATGTCGGTGCGTTTGGGTGCGATAGCGGCTTGCCTGTGTTTGTTCATGGTTAGCGTATATGTCTTTGGTAGCGGGCAATTAAAACTTGGAGGAGCCAATAAGGGCTCCGCAAAAGAGGAAGATATATCTCTGGAGTCATCAGAGGGAACGGGAGACTTGGAAGATACAGATAAGAGTAATGTTGGAGCAACTGCGGAAAACCAAAGTTCTAAAGAGGAGTCAAAAGAGGACGGAAAAACATGGGAGAGAGTAGAAAACAGTAAGAATTTCAGAAAGATTTCTTTGGCGATACCAACAGGCTGGAAATATTCAATTTCCGTAGGGGGAGATGCGTCATCCGAAGAGTTTGGAATTACTTTTTGGCCGGAAGGAGAAACAGAAATTTTCATCGATGTAGGGTATCATTCGGCTTGGGGTGTATGTGGAACCGGCTTAGAGCAAACCAAGATTACTTTAGGTGATTATAGTGCAGTACAGGGTACATATGATAATAAGGAAATCTGGGACTTCATTCATTTTCAAGTCGAAGATACAAAAGGTTCTTATGTGGCATTGAATGCCGGAACAGAATCGTGGTGGGATGAGTATGGCACAGAGGTTATGGAAATCCTTGCAACGATTAAGATAACAGAAGGAGTAAATGTGGAATATCTCGATTAGTCAAACGGAAGGAGTTGCTGACTATGAAAAAGAAGATTGTGATAGGTATTGTTGTATTTTTTATGTTGGTGCTTTTGGTTCCTCTTCTTTTGCAGATGAAACATGGCGCAAGCGTACAGTATAAGGCAGTGCTTTATAGTGTGACAAAATATCATCAGATTACTATGGAGTGGGATGATGAAAACGAAGAGGTTGCTGATTCAGGATACCGTGTTGGATGGGGAGTCGAGATTTTGGGTCTTGAAATATTTAACAATGTTAAATATGTGTCTGACAGGGATTCAATAGGGGGAGAACAAACGGATTTCCTAAAGAATATATCCCAGGATTATACATTAGAAGACGCAAGGATTGACGGCTGTGTATGTTTTGACAACGGAGATATAACAGAAGGACAGAAGATATGGGATGAGTTCGTAAATGCAACGGAGAAACAGGAGGATGCGATTGTCAGACTTGCATTCTATTATTCGTTAGACGAAGAACAATGTGACCCGGAATATTATGAATCGGTAAAGGATGAATATCCGGTGCTGTATATTCAGGAACTAACATATAAAGACGATTCTTATACAATCCGTTGGTTTGAAGAGGGAAAAGAAATCAAGACAACCTATAAATATCTGATGAAGTATGAAGGAGAACCGGAGTCTGAAACAGCGTTATACGAGTCTTATTTAAGATATGTGTTGACGAATGATAACACTGTGACTTGGGAGCAGATTTGGAGAGGTTTAGCAAGTTCAAAATTGGGTGATGCAATTGACCATCAAGTAGTATATCAGAAATACAATTACAACCATAACACACAAGAATATTGTAATGCAAAAGTGTTAGAAGTATATGAAGATTACTTTTTGGCTGAATGCTTGGATGTGACAAGTGGACTATTAAAAACTGGTGCAAAAGTAATGGTTCCGAAGGAGGTTGTATCGGCAGCAGGCGTACCGGAATTAAATACAGGAGACCATATTCGAATTGTATATAATGGGTTGAAGAGAACAAAAACTGAAGAAATGAAGATTGTGTATGCGATTTATCATTTGGATGAGGAAGGTGAAATTATTTCAGAATAAAGAAGATTTTTCGATACAATTATTGCGAAGATACTAGATTTGTGATATTGTAAGAAAAAAAGGTTTACAACTTGTAGACCGAAAGAGGTGAAAAAGGTGAGACTAGGGATAATAGAGGCAAGATTTGCGGAGATGATTTGGGATAACGAACCTATTGCGTCCGGAAAACTTGTGAAAATGTGCGCGGAAGAATTCGAATGGAAAAAGCCGACCACTTATACGGTATTAAGGAGATTATGTGATAGGGGACTCTTTCGGAATGAAGATGGGACTGTGAGTTCAGTTGTATCCAAAGAGGATTACTATGCAATGCAATCAGAAGAATTTGTGAAAGAAACCTTTGCGGGTTCTTTGCCGGCTTTTTTAACCGCATTTACATCAAGACAAAGGTTATCGGAAGAAGAGATTCAGGAATTGCAGGAACTGATTGATAAAAGCAAAAAATAATGGTTAATGAAAAGTATTTGTGGAGGCAGAATATGAAGACTAAAATTACAAATGCAATAGTATTAATTGTTGTACTGATGTGCATATCATTTGTATTCAGTGGTTGCAAGAAGAAAGAAACTCTTGATGAAGTGTTGTTGAAATATATGGAACATATACCACAACAAGAATACGAAGAAATGTATAAAATGATAGATGTTAAAGCATCAGGTTCAATAGAGAAGGATAATTTTATTGAACGTAATTCGAAAATCTATGAGGGAATTGAAATTAGTAATTTCAAGGTGGAGATTCTTGAAGTTGACAAAAAGGAACTGGCAGTAACATACAAAAACTCATTTGATACATTAAGTAACAAGATTAGTTTTGAAAATAAAGTTCAATTTGTTGAGTCAGAAGAGGGATATAAGATAATTTGGAAGGATTCGCTTATTGTTCCTAACCTAGAGTCTACAGATAAGGTGCGTATCTCTGTTAACAAGGCAATTAGAGGTGACATTCTAGATAGAAATGGATATGTTCTTGCTGGACAGGGTGAGGCGTTCTCTGTTGGATTGGTTCCAGAAAAAATAGAAGATGATGAAAACACGTTTGCGAAACTTTCTGAAATTCTGGAAGTGGATATTGATACAATCCATAAGAAGTTGGATGCAAGTTGGGTAAGAGCCGATTTGTTTGTACCAATTAAACTGCTTTCTACAGAAGATAAGGAAATGCATAAGGAGGAATTGCTTGCCATTCCAGGTGTTATGATAAAAACACAGATTGTTCGTGCCTATTCGATGGGGGAAGCGGCTGCTCATCTGGTTGGATATGTACAGAATGTGAATGCAGAAGATTTGGAAAAACATGCAGGAGAAGGATATAGCGCGGATAGTGTCATTGGAAGAAGTGGGATAGAAGCACTTTATGAAAAGGAATTAAAAGGCAAGAATGGATATAGCATAGAGATTAAAACGGCAGATGGTGATACCAAAGAGGTGTTGACATATAATGATGTGGAACATGGTAAGAACATTAAACTCACCATTGATTATTTCTTACAACAGGATTTGTATGAAACATTTAAGGAAGATAAGTCTTGTTCTGTTGCACTCAATCCTGAGACCGGAGAGGTTTTGGCTCTTGTCAGTACACCGACCTACGATAACAATGATTTTATATTAGGAATGTCTTCTGATAAGTGGGATGCATTGAACAATGATGAAAACAAACCATTGTTAAATCGTTTTCGTCAGATATACGCGCCCGGGTCCACATTCAAACCAATTACTGCATCAATCGGTCTTCAAAATAATGTTTTTAAGGCTGATGAAGACTTTGGAAGTGAAGGCTATGAATGGCAGAAAGATGATAGTTGGGGTTCCTATAAGATTACAACTCTGAAGACATATGAACCTGTTGTGCTGAAGAATGCCATTATGTATTCCGATAATATTTATTTTGCGAAGGTTGCGTTGAAGATAGGGAATAAATCCTTTGCAAAAGCATTGGATATTCTTGGATTTAATAAACAATTGCCTTTTGAGATAACCATGGGGAAATCGAAGTATTCAAATACAGAGCAGATTGAAACAGAAATCCAATTAGCAGATAGTGGGTATGGCCAGGGGCAAATGTTGGTGAATCCACTTCATTTGGCAACGCTTTATACGGCATTTGTGAATGAAGGAAGTGTTATACAGCCGACTTTGCTTTATGAGAAGAATTATAGTGCAAAGGTCTGGATAGAAAATGCGTTTTCGAAAGATGTTGCCAATACGGTTCTGGAAGGAATCAAGATGGTAGTCAATAATCCACAAGGAACTGGGTATGTGGCGCACAATAGAGATGTTGTTCTTGCAGGGAAAACAGGTACTGCAGAAATTAAAACCTCGAAAAATGACACATCTGGAACAGAACTGGGGTGGTTTGTTGTAACAACTACCGGTGACACTAAAAACCCAATTTTACTTGCGAGCATGGTTGAGGATGTAAAAAATATCGGTGGTAGCAGTTATGTTGCAAGGAAAGATGCAGAAGTTTTAAATAAATGGTTTGAGTAAACAGGGAGGAGTCACTATTGAAATCGTATTTGTTTTTTGAAATATTTAATATTAGTTTAAAAGCAAGTATTGTTATTTTAATCGTGCTGTTCATTAGATACTTGTTGAAAAAAGCACCTAAAATTTATTCTTATGCTTTGTGGATAGTTGTTTTATTTCGTCTGCTTTGTCCGGTATCAATTGAATTTCCAATATCATTTATTCCGGAGAAAATAAGCAACGGGATTGCGCTGCAGAGTATCACGGATAGTTTTGTAGGCGAGCATGAAGTTTACTGGGATTCAACAGAAGAATACAATGAAGCAATTCAACAAGGAGTGAAGCCAGTCATTGTGCCGGAAAAAGATACTGGTCATGCAGGTGCGTATGTGGTTACAGATACAGATGGTGTTTCGGAAGCAAAGACCATTTTTAATCAGTGGTTTCCAATTATGTTTTATATCTGGTTGGTAGGTATATTGGCTTTCGTTTGTTTTCATGTGACTACATATATAAGATTAAAAAGAAGATTGATTGGATGTGTGCCGTATAGCGATACAGAAGATATATATATATCAGACTATATTGACACACCATTCGTTATCGGATTCTTTTATCCTTGCATTTATTTGCCGTCTGCACTCACGGGTCAGGATTTGCAGTATGTTTTGGCACACGAAAGACATCATATCAGACGAAAAGACCATATCCTGAAAGCGTGTGCTCTTATGGTATCCTGCATCCATTGGTTTAACCCATTAGTATGGGTGGCATTTATTCTGATGTGTAGGGATATGGAAACAAGTTGTGATGAGGCAGTATTAAAGACACTTGGTAATGATATAGGGGCAGATTATTCGACTGCATTATTGAATGTGACTGTAGGGAAAGACAGATTTTCTGGAATAACAATTGCTTTTGACGAAGGAGATGTAAAGCATCGGATAAAAAATATTTTACAATGGAAGAAGCCTTCTTTGAAGTTGGTTGTTATCTCTGTGACAGTATGTGTTGTTACAATCATACTGTGTGCGGTGAATCCAAGCGATACACTAATAGGCAACCCTTATGAGTGGTCACACAGTGTCTCTGTAGAAGATATAGATTCGCATTCCGCTTTTCGATGGGGAGAAGAGTCTGTTGAGTATTATCTTTCAAAAACAGATATGAAAGATTTAGTGTATGCTCTAAATGACGTTTTATGGAAGGAGTTTGAGCAAGGTAACGCGATTGCAGATAGTGAATTTACAGTCGTGTTACAGTGTGGCAGAAAGGAATATTTACTTACGTATGGTTCCGGGGAGACTATGATTTCGTTTGAGAATAATGATAAAGGAAATCGTGGTGTATGGAAAACAGATAATCCGACTCTTGCAAAAAGTATGAAGCGAATTATGAATGAAAGTTTACAGGTGGCAATCACGGAACAGAAGACTCCTATACAGCCGACAAAAGAAGAAGTATTGAAAATTCGAAAAAAGGTATTGGCTGGTATGTCAGAGGATGAAATTAAACAACTAACCAAACTTGTTCATAAGGGAAATCATGTTGGCGAGAGTGATTATTTGCCTGCTAATGATTTTTCACGTTATGCGAATCCAAAGAGTTTACATTGGAAGTTGTTTACTGATAGTGGCGAAGTTATTGTAGGATATGCCTTTGAATCCACAGTTCCACCATATGGTCAGGTCAGTGGAATGACAGAGGAGGAATACAATGAAAAGTATGGGACTCCGGTAGTGGTCAGTAATAATATGCCGATTAGAGAAGAATTTAATACATACATTGATAGCATAGAAAATTTGCTGAAAACAAATCTATTGGATGATGATTTGAATGAGATGAAACGTTATATGGAACTTGCTATTGAAAAGCATGATGTTAAGTATTTGCATGAGATATATTATAAATTGCACGACTTAGATTATTATTTGTTTCAATATGGTCCGGAGGATGTCTCGCGGGAGGTGGCATATGGTTCTAGTATTGCGATATTCTATGGTAGATTGCATGTATATAATGGAGAATTGCCGACAGTTACAGAAGCATACAAACTTCACGATAAATCTTATTATAAAATGAGTGATGGTATGTGGAGAATGGGATTGTATGCTTATAAGTATAAGTTAGAACTGAGTGGACGTGCAAAGGGTGAAGATAAGGATGTGCATTTTGTGGTTTTAAGTAATGATAAAGACCTGTCTTTTAGAGAAGTGTGGGATTCGAGTGTAGGTGAAGAGTTATCTATTGATGAGGCTGTTATTGTATTTTCATTCTAGAGCAGAACTGAAAATGTAATTATTCTTAGTGTTATTGAGAGCAGACCTAGGTTTTGCTATAATAAAAGGAACAAGAAAGAGGTTTTTATGGACGGAGGCGTTCTGTTATGAAAAAGAAAATCATTGTGTTAATTGCAATAATCACTCTTTTGATAGCATCATTTTTAATCGGTACAGGCTTTCAAAAGAGAACAGATGTCGTATTAGGTGATTTTGCTGTATCAAAAGATGGTTCGAAAATCACATTAAATGTGGGCGTAGCATCTTCTATGGGATATATTAGAAATTTTAAAGATAAAGGTGGTGGCGTTAAACCACATTATCTTACATTCTATTCTACCTTTGGAGGACTAAATAGTTCTTTTGGTTCAAAAAAGGCATTTACATTAGAACTTGTACCAGATGACACTGAAATTTATTTTAATCGTGCAGGTGGAGGATATGAACTGGTTTTAGTTAAAAACGAAGAAACGGGTGAGTGGATAAGGCCAATTGAAATAACAACTCACCAAGACCAAGAATGGGGTATTGCTTTAACCGCAGAAAATGTTACACCAACAAGTGCAACAATTAAATGCACTCAATCTGGCGGAGAACCAACAGGGGAACTATATACGGGCAGTCGGTATATTTTAGAAATGTGGACACAAGAGTATGGATGGCAGGCAGTACCATGTTATGCTCAGATTTATTGGACAGAAGAGGCTTGGTTGATTTCCAAAGATAGGGTAACAGAATGGAAAGTTAAATGGGAAAGATTCTATGGGAAACTTTCAAAAGGCAAATATAGAATTGGTAAGGAAATCATGGATGTCAGAGATACTGGTGATTATGACAAGGTAATTTACTATGCAGAGTTTGAAATAGCAGAATAAAACATAGTAGAACATTAAGATGAGTAAAATGATGATTCTTAAGAGAAGGTTAAGTAGACATCAATGCTTTACCATGCTAAAATGTAATTGGAGATTTTATTGTGGCAGGTGTCATAGTGAAAGTCTTTTTTTATTACCTCATCTGCTACAGAAACTTGCGGAAAGAGAGGAAGAGAAATGACAAACGAAATGAGAGAAAACAGAGAGGCAATTCAGGCAGGAGAAAGAGCACTAGCGAGTCTCAGAAAAGCAGAAGAGAAACTTACCAGTGCGAGCCACTGGGGACTATGGGATATTTTTGGCGGTGGCTTAATATCCGGAATTGCAAAACACAGCAAAATGAATGAAGCATCTTCTTATATGGAGGAGGCAAAACGAAACCTAACTGTATTCCAAAAGGAATTAAGGGATGTGAATGGTACATACAACCTACAAATGGATATAGGAGGTTTTCTGTCTTTTGCAGATTTTTTCTTTGATGGGTTCATAGCAGATTATTTGGTTCAGACAAAGATTAATGATGCAAAAGTACAGGTGCAGGATGCAATTAGGTCTGTGTCTGACATATTAATTCAACTAAGAGCAAAGAGAGTGAATTAGGTTTGCCCTAAATTGTGGGGCAAACCAACTATGGGTAGTAGTTTAAGGGGAGTGATTTGATTGGAAGACTTGATTAGAGCATTAGGACATATAAACTTCTATCTGGCTGATGCAGACGAGATATTTACTGGAAGGAAAACAAATGCTTTCGATAACGAAAGAATCCGGACCTTTTTGGAGGTTGAGATGTTAAAAGATATACGGACATATACAGAAGAACACAGAAAGAAGAGACATAAGGTTCATGATAAGGTATATCGTCAGATTTATGAAACTACAGGAGACTCGGAATTGGCAGAATGTGTTGCCGACGATTTCTGTCTCCTTTATGACGGACAAGTTGTAGGTTATAAAGATAAATGGTTTACGAAGTTTCGGAACTGCTATGCGGCTTCCGTAATTCCTGCCGGACAGTTGTAATTTCATCAGGAAGATAAAAATATAAGGGGTATATAAGGGGAAAGTTATGAGAATACGGGATATTATTTCAATAGGCAGTAGTTTTATCACATTGGGAATTGCTTTGGTGGTATTTGTTGGAGTGTTACTGCTAGTTTACAATTTAATTGCAAAAATACGAAAACATAAAAAAGTGTCAATTCCGTTTGGAAGACTATCATTATATGCGATTTTCATTATCTATATAGTAGTTGTCATAGGTGCAACTACGCTCAGGTACAGAATGCATAGTTTTTCAGGGGAAATGGGAGAAATTTATCCACTGTTTTATTCTTACAGGGAAGCGTGGAAGAATTTCTCGGCCAGGGAGTGGCGAAACATCATATTGAATATTCTGATGTTTGTACCATTTGGATTTCTATTTCCTTTCCTTTCGAAGAAATTTGAGGTGTTTTGGAAGACTTACTTGGCAGGATTTTTGTTTGCGTTCTTTATTGAAATGACACAACTGTTGTTAAACTTAGGAATTTGCGAATTGGATGACCTCATGGATAATACAGTTGGTGCTTTAATTGGTTATGGTTTCTACCGACTTTTCGTGTTCGTAGTGAAAAGGTGGAAGAAACAAGAAACCAAACTTTTGCCGACAGTTTATTTTCAAATACCAATTTTAGTTGTTGCAATTGCTTTTGCAGCAATTTTCGGAATCTATGAAATGCAGGAATTAGGAAATTTGTCTAGTAGTTATATTGTTCGTCAAAAGGATGTAAACGTAACAACAGAATTGGATTTTTCATCAGAAGAAAGTACAGCAATGGTATACCGGACGAATGTTACTGATGTTGCAGGCACTAGAAAAGTGGCAGAAGAAATCTTCGGTAAACTGGGGTGCGGCATTGATGAAAGCAGAACCGATATTTATGAAGATGAAGTGCTTTATTGGAGCGAGGGCGATAATCGGCTGAGTATCTGGGTTCATTACGCAGGAAAGACCTATCGTTTCACCGATATGAGTGCTCGTTATTATGATGATGACAACGAGAATGGAAATAAGTTAAATGCAACTGAGAGCGAATTGCTTCAGGCACTGGAAAATATAGGGGTTACCATTCCTGAAGGAGTAGTTTTTGAACAGAAAGAAGAACAATATCTGTTCATAGCAGATAAGATTGTTAAAGATGGCAAAATGTATGACGGCTCTATTCAGTGTGAGTATACAGTGGATGGTGTGATATCCCACTTAACAAATAGTATTATTGAGTATGAGGAATATCAGTCGTTCCCAATCATCTCGGAAAAAGAAGCATTTGACAGATTAGAAGCAGGATACTTCTTCTGGTACGGCAGTAAAGATTTGGAGGTACTGGGGGTTGAGTTGAGTTATGAACTTGATACAAAGGGATTTTATCAACCGGTATATGTATTTAGCGTTATGTGGGATGATATGGAAGGCACAATCAACATATCGGCTATTAAGAAATAAAAGGAATTCTATATTATTTGGAATCATATAGAGAAAGAAGGAATCAGTATGGCACGAAGATATCGTTATGAGTACCTGATGAGAAAAAGAGCAAAAGAGCGGGCTAGATTGGAAAGAGAAGAACGATTACAAAATCTTAGCAGTAGTGAGAAGAAAATACGTGAATTATTAGGATGGGGTCTTTACATCGTAGTATTGGTATGTGCGGTACATTTGGTTACCACTTATGTAGGGCAACGGACGGTGGTGGCAGGCGATTCTATGCTGAATACATTGCACGATAAAGACAGTCTGATTATTGACAAGGTCTCCTATCATTTTAGGGACCCGGAGAGATATGAGATTATTGTTTTCCCTTATCGCCATGCAGAAGAGACTTTTTACATCAAGCGTATTATTGGACTTCCGGGAGAAACGGTACAAATCAAGGATGGGTATGTTTATATCAATGAACAGAAGTTAGAGGAAACATTTGGACGTGAAGTAATCCGTGCAGATAGATATGGACAGGCAGCAGAGCCGATTACTCTTGGCGAGGATGAATACTTCGTTTTAGGTGATAACCGAAACGAGAGTGCTGACAGTAGAGAAACAAGTGTAGGAATTCTAAAACGTGAGGAACTTATCGGAAGAGCGTGGGTTAGAATCTGGCCGTTAGATAGATTTGGAAGTTTAACTAAGGAATAAATATTGATTTAAATCACGAGGAGCATACAACATGGAGAAAAAAGAAATAAGAAATGGATACTTCTATTAGGCGGATTAGCAGTAGGTGGATTTGGGATATATAAAGTACTTGCTAATAAAGAGCCGTCCAAATACAGTCTAGAATGGATTAAAAAATTAACAGATACTCAGTGGGAGACTGAAAGAGAGAAAGTGCGACAGATGTTTTGTTCCCCTAAATATGATGATTCTTCTAGGGATGGATTCAAGCGTATATTGGATTTGTTTGATAAAGTGAAAAGTGAAAGAGATTGGGCTGGAAAGAAACCTCAAGGTCCTGCTTTCAAACGTGAACACGGATGGTATTTGTAATTAACGATTTTCAAGACAAAGAGGTAAAATATGATTGTATTAAGAAACTTTAGAGACAGTGACGCGACAGTCTTTCAAGAGACACATAGTAAGCATCTGTCTATAGAAGAAATCAGAGATATGTTCCAAAAATGGAATGTAAAAGAATACGAAGGTAAGTATTTTGAAATGTTCGCAATAGTAAAGGATGAGGAAGTTGTAGGGCGAATCTCTTTGTATCAGCACTCAGAAAATGTTGTGTCTTGTGGTCCGGAAATATTTGAAGGTTATTGTAGACAGGGATTTGCTAAGGAGGCGATGACGCTTGCTGTGAATATTGCAAAGAGTAAAGGCTATAAAGTGATTCTACAACAGATTCGTGTAGACAACTTGGCCAGTATTGCATTACATAATAGTTTGGCTTTTGAAACAGATGGTTATGTGTATCGAAATAAAAAGGGGAATGAAGTGCTTATTTATGTCAAGGCATTGAATTAGCGGAGGATGAAATGAAGATTGTTTTATCACAGCGAATGAGACGCGAAGCAATAGGTTTGTTTGGAGTAGAATTTGGAATAATGTTACTGGCAATTCCTTTAACATATGATGATTTCGCACTGTGGGTTGCTGCAGAACTGTTTATTTTTGTGTTTCTGACATGTATATTTGGGATTCTTATGTGTTGTCGATTTCGTTTATTTACTCATGTAATCAACGAAACAGATTGTTTAAGAGCATTCTTACATAAAAAGGAACTTTGTGTTATTGATAAAAGAAAACCAATTTACTATGTTAAATTTAATGCTCTGTTAACAAAGGGGGTAGAAGCAGAGATGGTTGTTATTTCAAATCACCCGTTTGAATATAAATCACCACCTCTGATGCGTATGTTTCCAAGAGAACCCAAGGCATTAATACATTCGTACAATGTGAAGACTCAGATTGCAATGCCATATAATGCAAAGACAATAGAGATTATGGAAATGGATAAATGGCATTCTGTAGTATAATAAGATGTAGTTGAAAGGGGTTATAATTATGAAAAATACAAAGATATGTCCGAAATGTAGTTCGTCAGATATCTTAAGATTTGATGGTTATTCTGGGCCTTATGGTTCAGGTAATTACGTGATGACTGGCAATACAATATTTTCTGCTGTTAATGTTAATCGATATATATGCTGCGCGTGTGGTTATACAGAGGAATGGATTGACAAGGAAGATATAGAAAAAGTGAAAAAGAGCAAGAAAGCAAAACGGTAAGTTTGAGGAGAAAACTATATGAATAAATTTGATAAATACTTGGATGGGTTGTTAATTAGAGGATTTGTTGATGTTCGTAAATTGGCAGGAGTCGCCAATGCAAAAAGGCTTCCAAATGGAGAAATGGGTTTTTGCCTTATGTGTCTTAACAATAGCACTTTGAATCTTTATGATACTAATTTCAAGCAGGAAGTAGGGGAACTGCTCTACGCTATTGACTTAAAAAAGGTGACAAACCTCAAAACAAGTTCATTTATGTTTAACAGTTATATTAAGTTTACTTATGAAGGATTCAACTACAAATTAGTTGATTGCGTACATAAGGAACTTTATAATGCAATTAAAAGTGAAGTTTTATAAACATGAAAAAAGAAACAAATTTAAATTGGTAGGAGTGTGATTGTATGGAGATTAAAGCCAAATGTGTATTTGACTACGAAAGCATGAAAGCATTAACCTATGTATCAACATATAAAAGAAAAAATCCAAGAAAATCTTTTGTTTTTACGAATATATGGTGTGTGATTTTGGCACTGTTGCTTATGATAGAGATGATGATTTTTGGTGTGGATATACAGTTGGTTGTTTTGTTGCTGGTTGCAGCCATACTTGTGGCAGTTAACTGCTTTATGTATTGTATATCTCCCAAAATACAATTTAAAGCATTACACAAGATGCAAAACATTGACAATGAATATACTTTTTATAGCGATTTCATAAAAGTTACAAGCACAAATAAAGACTACAACGGAGAAGCAGAAATCAAATATTCTGTGATTCCCAAAGTAATGGAAACTTCAAAATATGTTTTTATATATCAAAGTAAGAATCAAGTGTTTATCGTGGATAAATCAACTATTACCAATGGGACGATAGATGATATCAGAAAAATACTTATTCCATTTGTCAAAAGTAAGTATATCATTTGTAAATATTAATACAGTCCAATTTAATGAGGAGAATGCACTATGTACAAATATGAATATGAAACAGTAAATTGTGATTTTGGAGGATGGGGATTTGGTGCTGGCAACATCTACAGCATTGATAATTACCGTTCCATAATCGATAAGAGAGCAGAGAATGGCTGGCGTTATGTGGGATGTATTCCGACTAAACAGCGTGGAACCGGGCATACACAGGAAATGGATTTAATTTTTGAAAAAGAAGTATAATGCGCTTATTATAAAAGCGACTTTTCCTGATGCAAATGTGAAGATAGACAGCAATTGCTGTGCTGGAGTGACGGTGGAAACACATGAAGCGGCTCTTAAGACAATGGAATGTGTGTAATTGAAACTGTTTAAATAAAAATAGGGGAATGCAATGGATAAGAAAGAAGAGTTCTTGTTAAGCAATTTATATATAAATAAGGTTAGCATTACCAAAGAAATTCCGATGGGCAATTACTTAAAAGAATTACCGGTAGTGAAAAATTTGATGCAAACAGGCGGAATACGATTCCATAAGCCAGTTACCTTTTTGGTGGGAGAAAATGGTGTCGGAAAATCTACGTTAATCGAAGCAATAGCGGTTGCTTGCGGATTCAACCCTGAGGGCGGAACGATAAACTTTAATTTTTCGACAAGACCCTCGCATTCTGATTTGCATAACTACCTGACAATTAGCAGAGGATATAAGAAACATAGAGATGGCTTCTTTTTACGTGCGGAAAGTTTCTATAATGTGGCAAGTAATATTGAGGATATGGATGATGGAGTTTCATTAGTTGCGCCGGTTATTAGCAGTTATGGCGGTGTTTCTTTGCACAAACAATCTCACGGAGAAAGTTTTATGTCACTTGTGGAGAATCGTTTTGGCGGAAATGGTTTGTATATACTGGATGAACCCGAGGCTGCATTATCACCTATGCGGATGATGCGTTTATTGTGTTATATGCAAAAATTAGTGAATGATAATTCGCAGTTTATTATTTCTACGCATTCACCTATCTTAATGACTTTTCCAAATGCACAAATATTGGAAATCACAGAAGAAGGAATCAACAGTGTGGATTACAGGGAGACAGAGCATTTCCTGATTACGAAAAGATTTATGGACGCACCGGAGAAGATGATAGAGAGTTTATTAGATTAAAGGCAAAGGGGAGAAGCAGTTGTGAAAAAGAAGTATATATTTTATGTGCTGATACCGTTTATGTGTATTATCAGATAATACAGATATTATTATTGGAGGAACCATTATAGATGGCGTATGGTACTATTTGTCCGATGTATTCAGAATAACACCTGAGTGCATCGGATTTTTTCAGAAATTAAATTATTTTTTGTAACGTTTGTCGTTTTAGATTGTCTAATATATGACAGAACAAAATCCATGGGAATTATTCTGGAAGGCAGGTGAGAATGTGCGTAAAGATAATAAAAGGCAGGGCATATCAGAAGCAGTTCTGTGTGCTGAATATGAAGCAGTATATCGTTATGCCCTTTCTCTATGTCGTGATGATACGGAAGCACAAGATATTACGCAGGAAACATTTCTTAGAGCAATGAAGTCAGTGGGAAAGTTTGAAGGAAATAGTAGTCTGTATACATGGCTCTGTGCGATTGCAAAGAATCTATGGTTAAATAACTGTAAAAAGTATGGTCGTGAAGTTTTGCCTGACAATATGGTTGTTACAGAAAATACAAGCGTGGAACCAATGGTACAAAAAATTCTTGACAAGGAAACTACAATTGAGATTCACAGAGTCTTACATAACCTTCCGGAACCCTACAAAGAAGTTTTCTCATTGCGTGTGTTTGGACAACTCTCTTTTTCAGATATTGCAGGATTGTTTTCCAAAACCGAAAGTTGGGCGAGAGTTACTTATCATCGGGCAAGAAAAATGATTGAAGAGAAGTTAAGAAAGGACGGACATTATGAGTAGAGAAAAATTGGACTGTGATATTGTTAGTGATTTATTACCTTTGTATCATGATGGTGTGGTGAAGAAAACGACTGCAGAAGCAGTGAAGGAACATTTGGAAAGTTGTGATGTGTGCCGACAAGAGTACGAAGCACTGTTTTCTGATTTGGATTTGGAAGTAGGAGAGGTTCATACTAAGAAAAAATTTTCAAATATGATGAAGTCCTTTAAGCGAAAGAGACTCATTGTGTCTGCCATTGCAATTGTTTTGATATGTGCTTTGGTTATAGGCGGCTACAACTTCGCTACAAGGGCTTGCATAATGAATCTACCGGGGGAAGAGATTACTGTTCACTATGCGTACCGATATAAAACAGATGAAGGATACAAATTGTTTGTGATATATTCCCACGCTTATAATGGTTCTAGTTTTGGGGATATTTCGGTTAAAGAAACAGAAAATGAGAGGATTCTCCAGATGAACATTAAAAGACCATTAGTATACAAAATGCCAGAGGGTGTAAGTGTAGGTGACAGGGAAGATATTTGGTGTTATGAATATGGTTATGAGAGCGGTGATAATGGAAGCAAGGTATACGTCGATTTTGACAAGGTTGAATTTGCTGGCAAGGTGATATGGAGCAAAGAGGAGAATGCAGATGATAAGATACCAGAGTATGTATACGAGCATGACAAATTTTATGACAACGTAGAAAATAATATTAGGAGTTGTTCTATGAGTTTGGAAGAAGGTACTATATCAATTGGATATGGTGATGGGAAGTATACTATGTGGAAATTAGATGGAACACTTCTTTATGATGGATATCAGGATTAAGAATATACAGTTGTTTTATATTACTGCATAGATATAATTGCATTAATTCTGTTTATGGTATTTAGAGTGTCTATCTAGGTTAGAAGCCATTCAGTCTCGAGTTAAGAGATTCGAAATGGCTTCTTTTATTTTGGCTTGATTATTTCTTAACAAAACAAATCTGGGGTGTTATAATTAAACGAAGAAGAATAGTAATAAAGGATGATAATACTTGAACTACACATACATTTTAGAATGCAAGGACGGCACCTACTACACGGGGTGGACGAACAATCTTGATAAAAGATTAAAAGACCACAACGATGGCAAGGGAGCGAAGTATACCAAGGCAAGGATTCCAGTGGCCTTAATATACTACGAGGAATTTCAAACAAAAGAAGAGGCCATGAGTAGAGAATATGCTATTAAACGGATGACACGAAGTGAAAAAAGCAAACTTGTCAGTGAGTACAGAGAAAAGCGAATAATGGAGAAAGATAATGATTAGCAGAGAGGATATGTTGGAACTGACCAGGCGAATGACACCGGCAAGAACCTGTTTTGACAGGATTGCGGGAGCATACATCAGTGAAGCAGGAGAAATAGAAGATACGTTTAATATTCATTTCGGAAAACTCTCAGAAGCCGAAAAGGCGCGGAATCTAAAACTGGCAAAGTCCATTCCGTTTTCCAAAACGAATGAGCAATTAAAGGAATACACCTTTGCAGAGGCAGTACAAGGAAAAGATAGTGTGTGGCGGCTGTTGCAGGCGGTACAACAGTGTGGGCTGAAGAATGATGCCTTAATGGAGATTTTATACGAACAGATGGCAGATGCTTACATTGTAGACCACAGATTTGCTGTGTATGTGTTTCACGGTGTATATGATATTCCGGCAAAATCAAAAGACGGAAAGAGCCTGTGGGAATCGGAAGAAGTGTACGATTTTATCATCTGTACTATAAGTCCGCTAGAAGATGAGTATCAGCCGGCAGAACCGGTATTTGGCTTTCTGTATCCGGCGTTTTCTCATAGAAGCCCTGACCAAAGCAAGATAGACATTTATCATCTAAATCCGGATGTACCAGAAGAAGGGTTGTTATATAAGATTACAGGTAAGGTTTAAATCAGATAGGAGAATAGGATAAACTAGAATTGTAAAAGGGTAAACCAACAGTCGGTTTACTCGTTTTCTTTTATTGCTTATAATATGTTCGAAAGGGGGAGGACTATGGATGCTAAAAGAACAGGAAGTTTTATTGCAAAAAAAAGAAAAGAAGCAGATATATCGCAAAAAGAGTTGGCGAAACATTTACATATTACTGATAAAGCAATAAGTAAATGGGAACGTGGATTGTCGTTCCCGGATATATCTCTTTTGATTCCTCTTTCGGAGGCTTTAAATGTAAGTTTATATGATTTATTAACTGGAGGTATGAGTGATGAGTAGAGAAACAGATGAAAAGGTTGTAAAAGAAATTATTGAGTATGCAAATGGGGAGATAACAAAGAGTAAGAAAAACTATATAAAAATTATGCTTTCTATATTGATTAGTCTGCTTTTACTTGCAACTGCGTTCTTCTTTGTATTTGTGTTTGAAATACCCGTCCCATATAGCGAAGATATGCTTGACGCACAGATTGCAGTAGACACATGTCTAGATATAAAAATCAATCTGCCTAATTATAAGACCGCTAAATCAGTGTTGGTTAAGGTCGATGACAACTCTTATGATTTGTATATTAATGTTACCCAAACATTGGCAACAAAAATCATAGAAGATAATGACAAATCAAATAATATGATTACCGTTGGAAACAGGATGGTTGGTGATTTTCAATCTGAGTCAATTCATGGATATTTACCTGATGGATACGATACAGAAAATATAAAGAATATTTACTATATAGATAATCTGTCTAAAAAGAATATGACTTTGGATGATAGTGAATTAATAGCATATGAAAATAAAATTCTAGTTTGGACCAGACAGTAATTAGACATCGTTATAGGCATTCAAGAGGAAAGCCAACTAACTGCATAGCGACAACAATCCGCGGTGAGGAGAGGTCTCTTGCAGATTGTTTTCGGCAGATGGTAGAAAACGAAAAGGGTTTATAGTGTGCACTGTGGATAAATGTGCTATACTAGGGTGTATAAGAATATACGATGGAGATGCTGAAAATGAAAAAAATAGGATTTTTGATAATTGTATGTTTGTGTATATGCCTGTGTGGATGTGCAGGGAATGACTATGTAAATGAAACAGAAGAAGTGCAAGAGCAACTTCTTACCACCGAAGAATTAGGGTGGAATTCGATATTCGAAATTCCATCGCATGAAGAAATTCAGAGTTATAATGTGAGTGCAACGAAACGTTCACCATATATTTACGGATGGTTTTCTCTTCCGCAAGATGCACGCTACACAGAATATATGATAGACTTTAAAGCAGGACATCTACCAAAGGGAACTTATTGTAGTCTTGGGTGCTGGTATATGGACTATTCCTACTTGGATAGCCAATACGAAAGTGTTCGTGTTGATTCGACTGTACACGCATATGCGGGCTTTCAAAATATTGATAATGGGGAGAAGGTCAGTATTATGTCCTTCTGGGATGTTTTGTGCAAAGACAATACTGGTAAAGAGACTGTGATACGAGCGAAAAGAGTCTATCCAGAGACTACAGACTATTCACAGGATTTTACAGGTGAGGGGACGGGAGCACATTGC
>JAZOMR010000165.1:0-4944 GCA_045654105.1 Faecalimonas sp.
GCATTGGTCTTTTCCAGATTCGGATCACGGTAGGATGAAAAGTACGCTTCTCCAAGTCGGTTAAAATTACTCATACATCCGTATGCGCCGCCTTTCACACGTACATTCTGCCACAAATATTCATATCCCAGGATTACCTTCAATATCTGGAAGGCACCTGTATACTCATATCCGGCATCAGCAAAGTTGCCCACACGTGCTACATACTGCACCTTGGAAGATGTTTTGAAGCCTTCATTTCGTTTCTCGCAATGAATGATGCATGGTGTATCCTCTACCTTGTCAGTAAATAAACTTTTCTTGATGGAAGCAGTTTCTTGCTCAAAGCCTTCCAAACCAACTCTTTCCGCTGTGTAGCTCATCATCATATTGTCTGCTCGGAATAATTGCTTCACCAGTTTTTTAAGTTTTGAAACCAATGTAACTTTTTCTTCTTCAAAGTTTTCTTCTATGCGTTTTACCACTGCATAGAAATCAATTCCACCTGTCAATTCCTTAAACTTCGAAATTGGCGATGCATAAGACAATGCTCTTGCAGCTGCTGTCTGATGACCTGCTGACTGGAATCTCATCTGGAGTCTTGATATGGTCATTGCAAGAATTTCTTTCAGACGTTTTTCATCACCAAGTTTTGACTTTGTCATGATTTCCTGCATCATCGCAAAGGCAATCGGCATCTTTGAATATAACGCTTTTGCCTTTACCTCAAATGTAGCTTTAAATTCTTTTTCTTTTACACGGGTTACATCCGGGTAAACCTCGATGGATGTGCTGATTCCACCGGTGTGCATATTGATTTCATTAAACAGCTCGCCATACTCGTAATTCTCTGTGTCAATAATACCAAGCACCGCCTGTAAAATACCTACATATGGAAGTTCTTCTGCAGAAACACCAGACAAATCAAATATCAAATCCACATATCCGATTCCGTTGGTATCAATCTCGTGGAACACAAGGCTCGTTCCATCCATATCCATTTCTTCATTCTGGATTGGTGCAATTTCACGGCTGATATCGCTTCGTTCCAAAACGGGAATTTTTTCCATATCTTCCGGTTTTTCTTCTTCCTCTTGATATTCTAAAAGCTGTTCCGTTGCATTCACAAGTGCTTCTACTTCTTCTTTGCTAAGACTTGCTTTATAGGCAGCCAATTTTTCTTCTAATTCTTTATCCATTCTTGCAGTACGTCCACGTTCCGGTTTTACCACAACCACAGCACCGTGTGTATTATCGAGAATATATTTCTGAATTAAATTCTCAAAATATCCCGTTGCAATCTGAGACTTTAAGAAATCATAGGTCTTAATAGCCGACATATGGATAAATGGCTTTTCATCATCATATAACCAACTGTCGAAAATCTGCAGATTGTACATGAGTCCCTTTGGATAGCTTCCGAAATCCGCTTCACGATAACGGAATTCATTGTAATGAATGCCTGCTTCTAAGGATTTCTGGTCAATACCATTTTTCACAATGTCTCGCAATGTATTTTCAATCACATTTACAAATGCTTCCTTTTGCTCTGCGTTTGCATTCTTTGCCACAACGGAGAACATTGGCTGATAAATACAGCTTTCATACGCACCCATAATATCTTTTCCAATTCCTGCATCCACAAGAGCCTTCTTAAGTGGTGCACCTGGTGCAGAAAGAAGCGCGTAATCAAGCACCTCAAATGCAAGATAGAGGTTTTCATCAAGTGCTGTACCAATTACCTTATTATAAGAAAGGTAAGTATTATCTTCCTCCGGTTCCCCACTGGTGATGGAGTAAGTTTCTTCAATCTCTTTTACTGCATCAAATGGCTCTTGGAATTGAATTTCCGAAGCAATTTCCTGTGCATCAAAAGCAGACAAATATTCCTTGTCCAGCCACTCCAGTTTTTCTACAAAGTCCATATCCCCATAGAGATAAATGTAACTGTTAGATGGGTGATAATATTTTTTATGAAAATCAGTAAACTGCTTATAAGTCAAATTCGGGATCTCGTCCGGGTCCCCACCCGAATCATTTGCATAGCAAGTATCCGGGAAAAGGGTATGAAGCACCACGCGGTCAAGCACACTCTCCGGTGAAGAATATGCCCCCTTCATCTCATTGTACACAACACCGTTATAGGTCAGCGTATCATCCTCAGACTCTAAATTATAACTCCAGCCTTCCTGTCTGAAAATCTCATTTTTTTCATGAATGTTCGGATAAAAAACTGCATCCATGTAAACATGCATTAAGTTCTGGAAGTCCTTATCATTGCAGCTGGCAACCGGATAGACTGTCTTATCCGGAAATGTCATGGCATTTAAAAATGTATTAAGTGAGCCTTTTACCAATTCTACAAATGGGTCTTTAATCGGGAAATTCTTGGAACCACAAAGAACAGAATGCTCCAAAATATGCGGAAGTCCTGTACTATCCTCCGGAGGTGTACGAAATCCTACTGAAAATACTTTATTATCATCATCATTTTTCACCAAAAGGATTCTGGCGCCACTCTTTTTATGGCGTAGGTAATATCCTTCTGATTTCAAATCCTTTAATTCCTGTTGTTGAATCAATTCATAATTTGTCAATTGATTTAAATTCATTTTTCACGTTCTCCTGATTTCATAGTTCTTTTTATTATACCATTATTTTCCCCAAGAATAAAGCAAAATAGTCGTAAAATAAAGAATGGGTTGTGCTTTAATTGCACAACCCACATTTAAAATCTTTATTCTTTATTTGACATTTTATTCAGCACTGCAATTACTGCAATCATAAGAACTGCACCAACCGGCAAAGCAATCCATGCACTTTGTACGAAACCGGCCACGATGTATGTCACAAAGGATACTGCTGCAACTGTAATTGCATATGGCAATTGTGTTGACACGTGATTTACGTGATTACACTGAGCACCTGCAGATGCCATAATCGTCGTATCGGAAATCGGTGAGCAGTGGTCTCCACATACAGCACCAGCCATACAAGCTGAGATACCGATAATCATAAGTTCCGGATTCACTTCTCCAAACACAGCAACTACGATTGGAATTAAGATACCAAAGGTTCCCCAAGAGGTTCCCGTTGCAAATGCAATCGCGCAACCAATTAGGAAAATAATTGCCGGCAAGAAATTCATAAGTCCGCCTGCAAAGCTTTCAACAGATGCTTCTACAAATGCCTTTGCACCCAAGCTGTCTGTCATCGCTTTCAATGTCCATGCAAATGTTAAAATCAAAATAGCAGGAACCATTGCTTTAAATCCATCCGGAATACATCCCATACAATCTGAGAATGTCATTACCTTACGAATCAAATATAAAATAATTGTAATTAAAAGTCCGAAAAAGCTTCCCAGTGCCAATCCCATTGAAGCATCGCAGTCTGAGAATGCAGTTACAAAATCAACTCCGCTGAAGAATCCACCTGTGTAGAGCATACCAATTACACAGCAAACAATTAATGAGATAATCGGAATTACAAGGTCTACCACTTTTCCTTTTGGATTCACCATGTCTGAACCAGCATTTTCATACGGACGGTCTTCTGTGGTGTAAAGGTCACCTTTTAGTGCATTGAGTTCATGCTTTCTCATTGGACCGAAATCTTTTTTCATAACCACAAGCACAACCATCATCAAAATTGTAAGTAAAGCATAGAAGTTATATGGAATTGCTTTTAAGAATAATTCAAATCCATTATCCCCTTCTACACAGCTAGCTACTGCTGCTGCCCATGAAGAAACCGGCGCAATGATACAGATAGGTGCTGCTGTTGCATCAATTAAGTACGATAATTTTGCACGTGACACATTATGCTTGTCTGTTACCGGACGCATTACACTACCTACTGTCAAGCAGTTGAAATAGTCATCAATAAAAATCAAACATCCAAGAGCGATAGTTGCAAGCTGTGCACCCACTCTTGATTTGATATGTTTACTTGCCCATTCTCCAAATGCTGCCGAACCGCCTGCGCGATTCATGAGACAAACCATTGCTCCCAATATTACAAGGAATATCAAGATACCAACATTATACTCATCTGCAAGTACTGCAATAAAACCTCCACTAAACATATGAGTTACTGTTCCTTCAAATGAAAATCCCGAATAGAACAATGCTCCTACCAAGATTCCAACGAACAAGGAACTGTACACCTCTTTTGTAATCAGTGCCAGAACAATTGCCACAAGTGGTGGCACTAACGACCAGAAGGTCGCATACATTTTTGGTTCGTATACAGCTTCTTCTGCTGCGAACACTGTCATAGACATCATCACTACTAAGATTACGATAGCTGATAATGCCTTAATTACGTTTTTCTTTGAAATACGCATAAAAATTTCCTCCTCTTTTGTTTCACTTTCCTCTAAGTTTTCTCTCAAACAACCTCATAGCACAAATGTATATAATAATTATAAAAGCCATAGGCACACTGCATCGTATGTCTATGGCATTTTTGTAATCATTTATTATCCATCTACGATAGCACTCCACACATATGTGACAGTGTATTGCATCTTTTGCAATACCCCAGAATCACTTCCCCGGACATGGAAGTAAATCTTCGGCAACTTTCCCTTTCGCATATAGCAGTTGTCCACCTTTGCTACATGTTACTGATGAAACCTGCGCCTCTATCAGTTATTCAATTATATTGAATATACTATCAGTCATCTTCCTTGTCAACGAATTTTAGCAAAAAAAGTGCCTAGAACCAAAGTTCTAAGCACTTGCAATAAAAAAAAAGCACGAGACGGGATTCGAACCCGCGACCCTCGCCTTGGCAAGGCGATACTCCACCACTGAGCCACTCGTGCATATTGTTGGTTTCTCAACCGAACAATATGTATTATACCCATGCGCATATGGTTTGTCAACAACTTTTTTTATTTTTTTTCAACATTATAAAATTAATCGCAATTGCACCAATTGCCATCACTAATGCCAATGC
>JAZOMR010000166.1:0-1607 GCA_045654105.1 Faecalimonas sp.
GATTAAATCTTTGTATAAAAACAAACATTAAATCAAAGACCGCACTCAATATAGATGTTATAAAAAATACAGTAAATTCACCAAACCACACTGATGAAACAAGTGGCAAAAAACTCAAAACAACATTTGCTTCATGAACCAATTCCGATTGAAATGATATGCTGTTGTTCCAAACGTGATGGCAAATATTAAGAAAATCTTATCGTCTATAAGCTGATATACCATACAAGAACAAATTGTCATCAGCAACGTTATGCCAAAAACACTTTTCACTATTTTCGCCATGATATCCTCCCTTGTTAAATTGAAATTTATATACATCTATTATACCACATCACACTCCCACCTCAACACAAAAATCCCCCTACGAATCATTCGTAAGGGGATTCCTTCTCAAACCTAATTAAGTTCTTTTACTGTGTTTCCAGTGCCCTACTTGGCAGCGATAGCTGCTTGATCTGCTGTAGACCAAGGAAGGTGCACCGTGTTTTGCTTCTTCTCTTTTCTTTAGTCACATTTCACAAAAATATTTTTAGTACTTTCAAGACTAATCCTTGTGTGTTACAATGTGTTTCCAAGGCTACCATATACGGTAGGCGGTTAGTCCTTCTTACGGAGGACTGTGACCTCCGTTTACATAGAAATCCAGCAATGGAAATCTAGGAAAGGAGGAATCGCTTTTATGAGTGACTATGAAGTTTTATCTTTGGTCTTAATGATACTTGGTATTATTACTTCCTTGTTGATATCTTTAATAAATCACACAAAAAAGTAATCGCCCGTCCTGGCTAGATGGCGATTACTTTTTGTAGTCAATATCTTAAGGACTAACCGTCTATCGGTAGCCTTGTTTTCATGTATAGTATAATTTATATATGCAACATTGTCAACATATCCTTGATTTTAGATGTCGGCAAATTGGAATTTATCGCTCCGACAAACTGAAAGTTTCACATGCTTTTACACCAATTCATCTCTTATCTGTAAAATCCTACTTTCTATCTCTTTAATAATAATTTTAAATTCTTCATCAGATTTTCCAGTAGGATCTTCTAATCCCCAATTATCATCAAATGCTCTGCCAATGAAAGGACATCCAACATTACACCCCATCGAAATTGCAACATCTGGATTTGGAATATCAAAAATCAGTTTTGAATACTGAGTTTGCTCCATATCAATTCCATATAACTCTTTCATAATACGTACTGCATCTTGATTGATTTGTGGTTTCGTTTCTGTTCCTGCGGAATAGGATTCAAACACATCTGATGCAAGGTATTTTCCCAAGGCTTCTGCAATCTGACTGCGACATGAATTATGCACACATATAAATGCTACTTTCTTTTTCATATTATGCCCCATACTTCTGTAATAATTTTTCTACCTCTGTTGTTTTCAAGACTTTTCCAAAAGATATCACTTTTTCATTTACAACGATTGCAGGCATACTCATAACACCATATTCCATAATTTTAGCCATATCTGTAATGTATTCAACTTCGATAGATAATCCCAAATTATTTACAGCATTTTTTGCATTTTCGTACTGGTCGTGACAAGATTTACATCCAGCACCTAATACTTTTATACAGCAAATTCCATTT
>JAZOMR010000167.1:0-2750 GCA_045654105.1 Faecalimonas sp.
TCGATTTTGGGGTAAGAATCATAAGCAGTTCTGGTACGTTAAACTTGTAGGAATCTTGCTTGGGTTGACGCTTGTTCCTGTGCTTTATTATACCTATACCGGTATCTTTGGGATATCGATAGATTGGTTAAATATCACCATCTTTTTCCTTTCCGCGGGCTTTGCATTTTGGGTGGAAAACAAACTGTTTCAAAGAGAAGACGGCTGCTGCTTGTCCTCCCGAGCATCTTTCATATTAATTTGTATGATCAGTGTTGTTTTCACTCTCTTAACATTCTTCGCCCCAGAAATTCCCCTCTTCAAGGATCCCGTAACAGGCAACTATGGTTTTCAGAAATGATGGAGAGACGCGAAAAGACTGGGGACGGTTCCATATCCTACGTTCAAACACTAGTATAACTGCATAGAAATGAGGCTTGAAGTTTTATTTGCAAATATTACAGCGCAAAAAATTAATTCCGTCAATTATAAGCCCATAAAAAAGACAGGCAAGGGGCAAATAGCCCGTTACCTGTCCTTGAATATTATGGTTTACTATTCACAATTGCGTTCTCTAAGAAGTCAAAAAAACGCGGACAGAAAGAACATCACATAAAATTTTGTGTAATAAGAGCTTTGGCCTTCTCAACATCTGCTTTTCTTACATAAATCTGGTATATATTTGATAAGCTTGCACTTTCTCCTAGAGATCCTATGTGACCATTCCTTCTATTTTCATGTCCAACGTTTTGTATTTTTTCTTTGTGCGCTATACCTGCATTTTTTAACAAAATACTTACTTTTAGGAATCGTTCAATATCTTGAGTAAGGTATAGTTCACTCCATAGCGGAAATATTCTCATTCCAAATGTCCCGCCCCTCAGTTAAACGAGATATCAATAGAATCCAATGGATTGTTCACAATTTCCAAGACCCTATCGCTACCACCTCTTAGGCAATGAATTGTCACAGTATAGGTTGCGCCAAGCAGTCCCTGTGACTCTGATACTGTCGGCCAGTTGGGATATTGACTTGCTACATCTATATCAAAACTGTTAGCCGCCCTAGCTGGTTCTTCATAAGAAAACCACGATTGGAGAGGAGATAGTCCTTCCAAGTTTCTACCTGCCACACCAAATTGGACATGCTGAGAAGAAATTGTATAACCACTGCCGATGACACTACTGTTGGGATTGCTTTTGTCATTCCCTCCTGTTATGCGAATTAAACGATACCATTCACTGCCGTCAACCATTTGTGTTGTATAGTATACAGTACTGTGAATTCTAAGACCTGCTACATAATCGCTACTAGATTTATAGTTAGAGTTTTCATTTACAGCAGTCAATAATTCATTGTATATATCATATGTATCTTCCGGATTATTTACTATCAATGCAATGGTCGATACGGCTGCAGCATTTATTTGCTCCGTTGTATTCACAGTTGCTCTAGAACGAGTTTCCTCCTCTAAAGATGCCGTCGTTGTGAGGGTAATTATGTCATTGCCTTGTATGGAAATATCAGCATCTTTGATTTCGTTTGCGTTAATAACAAACTCCTCAGGTTTAGTCTCAGCTGCCAACGCATTGATTGGCAAAAATGTCATCAACAACAATGTAAGGCTTAGCATTAACGATAAAATCTTCTTATTCATGTTTTCTCCTCCTTATTCTGAGTTCATCTTGCTAGCACCAATAAATTAACGCCGCTTGTGGTTTACAGAGAAACGCTGCACGCAAGAATACACGACGTATTTTGCATTTGCGTAACCTCTTGCTTGAATCATAATGCATTCAAAATTATTTGTCAATAACAAATTATTTTTAAAGAAAAATTTTTGTGCTTGAAAGAATTGACAACTGGTGTCATGTCGATTAAAATATAAATACACACTTATGTAACAGGGGGTGGACCCGATGGCTTCCGATGGAACCAATAAGCAGTACTCTGCAGCCTTGGAAGAGAATCTAAAAAAAGCATTGACGGAACTGTTGGTGCTGAAGCTTCTTTCTGAAAAAGACCGTTATATCGGTGAGCTTTCTGCTGCCATACATGACCGAAGCAACGGGGCGTTGACGGTAGTCTTTCCCTATGGCGCGATCTATCGGCTGCAGCGGGCAGGGTATATCACGGAAAAGGAAAAACGCAGCGCACCGGATGGCAGAAGGCGGCAGTATTTTACGGTTACTCGCGAGGGAAAAAACTATCTTGATCAGTTGCTGAGAACCTATGCCCGCTTTGCCCAGGGAATCACCGACATACTTGCAGGAGGAGAGAGGAAAGAATGACGGACACTGTTTTGCAGTATGAAAAGCTGCTAAAAAAGCAGCTGCGGTGTACCACCGCCGTTAGGAAACGGCTCTTGGAAAAGTTTCGTGGTGCTTTATTGGTGTTCTTGGAGGAGACACCCGAACCTAGCCTGAATCAGCTTCATGAGGCATTTGGACCTCCAGAAGAGATGGCACAGGTTCTTATGGCTGAAGTATCTCCGGAAGATATGGCGGAGTATCGCCGCAACAGACGGATACGGCGTATTGCAGCTGGCGTTATAGCAGTAGTATTTGTGCTGCTTACTATGTACGTATATTTTGAGAAACAAAAACCACTGACAGTTATTAATGAAGCAAACGATCTTGGTATTGTTTCAACCGAAAATGTAACGGCAGACTAGAAAGGATGAGGATTTGTGAAACGTTTACTTACCATTTGTATTTGTGCTATTTTATTAGTTTCTATGGTATTTCCTGCCTCGGCTGCAGAGCAACCGC
>JAZOMR010000168.1:0-3755 GCA_045654105.1 Faecalimonas sp.
AAGATACAGCAATTTATTACAGCGAAGACAATAATCGTTTGAATATATGGATCAATTATGCGGGGCAAACCTACAGCTTTACAGATTACGATGCTCTTTACCATAACGATGAGAGAATGGAAAACAAATCGAATGCTTCTGCGAGCGAATTGATTCAGGCGCTAGAAAAAATGGGCGTTACAATTCCAAAAGGCGCAATATTTGAGGAGAAAAAAGAAGAATATTACTTTACAGCAGACAAGATTGTAAAAGACGGGAAAATGTATGATGGTTCTATTCAGTGCGAGTACACAACGGATGGTATGATATCCCATTTGACAAATAGTATTATCGAGTATGAGGAATATAAGTCATTTCCAATAATCTCTGAAAAAGAAGCCTTTGACAGATTGGAAGAAGGATATTTCCTAGGTGTTAGTGACAAGGATTACGAAGTGCTGGAAGTGACGTTAGATTATGAATTGGATACAAAGGGATTTTATCAACCGGTATATGCATTTAGTGTTTTGTGGGATGATATAGAATCTACTATAAACATGCCTGCAATTCGAAAGTAGAAAGTGTGAAAACATTTATGGAATGATATAGGGAAAGAAGGAATCTGTATGGCACGAAGATATCGTTATGAATATTTAATGAAAAAAAAGAACAAAAAAATACGTGAACTGTTTGGAGGGGTTGCATACATAGTTGTTTTAGTCTGCGTAGTACATTTGACGGTCACTTATGTAGGACAAAGAACCGTTGTGGCAGGCGATTCTATGCTAAATACATTGCACGATAAGGACAACCTGATAATTGACAAGGTTTCCTATCGTTTCAGGGACCCGGAGAGATATGAGATTATTGTTTTCCCTTACCGCCATGCAGAAGAGACTTTTTACATCAAGCGTATTATTGGTCTTCCAGGAGAGACGGTGCAAATAAAAGAAGGGTATGTCTATATCAATGATAAGAAATTAGAGGAAACCTTTGGGCGAGAAGTGATTCGTGCAGACAGATATGGTCAGGCAGCAGAGCCGATTACACTTGGTGAGGATGAATATTTTGTACTTGGTGATAACCGAAACGAGAGTGCTGACAGTAGAGAAACAAGTGTAGGGATTTTAAAACGTGAGGACCTTATCGGGAGAGCGTGGGTAAGAATCTGGCCGTTAGATAGTTTTGGTGTATTAACCAGTGAATAAAGGGAGAAACAAAGTGATAACATTAAGAAATTTCTTAGATGGTGATGCACCAATCTTTCGAGAGAAACATAGCAAGCACCTGTCTATAGAGGAAATCAGAGATATGTTCCGAAAATGGAATAAAAAAGAATACGAAGGCAAATATTTTGAAATGTTCGCAATAGTAAAGGATGAGGATATTGTTGGACGAATTTCTTTGTATCAGCATTCTGAGAATGTTATCTCCTGTGGTCCGGAGATATTTGAAGGTTATCGTAGACAGGGATTTGCAAAGGAAGCAATGTTGCTCGCTATGGATATTGCTAAGGGCAAAGGCTATAAAGTGGTTATGCAACAGATTCGAGTGGATAATGTGGCTAGTGTTGCATTACATAATAGTTTGGGTTTTGAGACAGATGGATATGTATATAGAAACAAAAAGGGAAATGAAGTAGTTATTTATTTAAAAACGTTGATGTGAAGGGAGTTTAAATTATGAAAACTACAAGAATATGTCCGAAATGTAGTTCGGCTGATATTGTAAGAATTGATGGATATTCAGGCCCTTATGGTTCGGGTAATAATGTGATGACTGGAAATACTGTATTCTCTGCTGTTAATGTTAACAGATATATATGCTGTGAGTGCGGTTATACAGAGGAATGGATTGACAGAGAAGATATGGAGAAAGTAAAGAAGAGCAAAAAGGCAAAACGATAAATTTGTCACGAGGTTAATCAAGAACTTCCGAATGAATAAATAGAATCCTTATTTGTTGGAGGAAAAGAAGATGATTATTGGATTTATTATCTGGAGCATTGTTACTGTTATCTTTTTAGGCATAGGTATTAGTTGCCGCAAATCAAATGAGGCGGTAGGATTCTTTACTGGTTGTAAACCACCTGTTGTAGAGGATGTAAAACGTTACAATAAGGCTGTATCTAAATTGTGGTTTGTTTCGGCGGGAATATATGAGGTGATGGGAGTTCCACTCTTGTTTTTAGAACAGAATTCATTACTATTCATTCCAATTATTTTCGCAGTAGTAATTGGGCTTATTGTAATGATGGTTGTATATTTGAGGATTGAAGCAAAGTATAAGAAATAGGGGGATGCAATGGATAAGAAAGAAGAGTTCTTGTTAAGCAATTTATATATAAATAAGGTTAGCATTACTAGAGAAATCCCGAATGACAATTACTTAAACGAATTATCAGTCGTGAAACATTTGGTGGAAGCAGAGGGTATACGTTTTCATAAGCCAGTTACCTTTTTGGTAGGAGAAAATGGTGTGGGAAAATCGACGTTAATCGAAGCCATAGCAGTTGCTTGTGGGTTTAATCCGGAAGGTGGAACGATTAACTTCAATTTCTCAACAAGGACATCACATTCTGATTTGCATAACTACCTTACGATTAGCAGGGGGTACAAGAAACATAGAGATGGTTTCTTTTTACGTGCGGAAAGTTTCTATAATGTAGCAAGTAATATCGAAGATATGGATGAAATCGCCTCTACGGCAGCCCCGGTTATTAGCAGTTATGGTGGCGTATCTTTGCACAAGCAGTCTCACGGAGAAAGTTTCATGTCACTTGTGGAGAATCGTTTTGGCGGAAATGGTTTGTATATACTGGATGAACCCGAGGCTGCCTTATCACCTATGCGGATGATGCGGCTATTGTGTTATATGCAAAAATTAGTGAATGATAATTCGCAGTTTATTATTTCTACGCATTCACCTATCCTAATGACTTTTCCAAATGCAGAAATATTAGAAATCACAGAAGATGGAATTAACAGTGTGGATTATAAAGAGACAGAGCATTTTCTGATTACGAAAAGATTTATGGATTCTCCGGAGAAGATGATAGAGAGTTTATTAGATTAAAGGCAAAGGGAGAAAGCGGTTATAAAAAAGAAGTATATATTTTATGTGCTAATACCGTTTATATGTATGAATAAATCTCAATTTGATGCAATGTTAAAACTCTTTGACAAAGTTCCAAAGCCATTTGGTAGACCAGGGCGACATGGATTTTTATAATTGTTCCATATTAGCATCGACGAGTTGCTAGACAACGATATCATCTATCTAGGTTAGGAGCCATTCGGTCTCAAGTTGAGAGATTCGAAATGGCTTCTTCTATTTTAGGAGTTTTATTGCTTTGCATGTTTCCGTATGGTAAAATTTAAAATAGTTAAAACCACAGTATAGGGAGGAAGATATCATGATTAAATTTGTAGAAAAGAAACGGACGGCATGGTTTGCTATGCCATTATATTTCACAACATACACGATTACAGAGGAAATGCTGAATATTAAAAAGGGCTTTTTCAAAATTACGGAGAACGACTGCTATCTTTATAAGATTCAGGACGTATCCATGACCAGAACTCTGATTGAGCGTCTTTTTAAACTCAGCACCATTATCTGTCATACAGGAGATACAACAGATCCAATCATTGAGCTGAAACATATAAAAAATGGAAGTGTGGTTAAAGAGTTTCTACTGCAGGCATCTGACGAGCAGAGAATGAAACGTCGTACCATCAATACGCTGAATATTAATGCGGAAGATTTAGACGGAA
>JAZOMR010000169.1:0-8673 GCA_045654105.1 Faecalimonas sp.
AAAACAAATAGGGAACATATAACCTTTTTCTTCAAACATGTAGAAGAATACGCAGCAAAGATTGGGGATAAAGAAAGACCATATTCTGTTTCTACATGGGAAAAAGCGTTTGAACTTTGTGCAGAAAGATATGAACTATAGGTAAAAAAACAATAAGGGGATGTATACAATGGAAAAGAAAGAATGGGTTATGCCTACGCATATAATAGCGGGAGCAGGCATTGTAATTAACGACAAAGAAGAAGTTCTCATGGTAAAAACACACAATCAGGGTTGGGTGTTTCCGGGAGGACAAGTTGAAGTTGGAGAAAATGTAATTGATGCAGTAAAACGAGAGATTATGGAAGAGACGGGTGTAGATGTTGAAGTTGGAGAAGTGTTTTGCATAGCATCTAATACAGGGAAATATCCGGGATACAATGGTGTTAAGGAAGTACCAACGAAACTTATGTTAGACTTTATCTGTAAGACAAAAGGTGGGGTGCCACGTCCGTCGGAGGAGAATTCAGAATCTACGTATGTTCCGAAAGATAAGGTACTAGATATGGTTAAAGCACCTGCGATTATTGAAAGATATAAGGCATTCTTGGAATATGCAGGCAGGCCGATATATATGGAGTATGTAACAAAGCCGGTTTTCGAATTAAAGTTGAAGAGAACGATTTAGGTAATATATGATAGTTTGTGAGAAATTATATGTCTGAGTTTTAGCTGAAACGTCAGAAAATGGAAAACACAAATTTGCCAAAAAACAATTTGGAAAGAAAGTGTGTTGACTTCAGATTGTTTAATATATAATATAGTAGATACATGAATATTCATGTGCCAAATAGTAGCAGAATGTTGCAAATTTCAAATGTTGCAAGTTTCAGTTGACTTGAAATCATTTTGTGCTACAATATTTTTAGAGGATAGCGACGAGATCAGCTATCGTGGTTTTGAAGCAGTTGACTGTTTCGGTATGCAGTTTACTGTAGAGCCAGCCCGTGGGTTATGCGGAAACCACAAACCGAATAGATTCATAGAATCGAAAGAAAACGTATTATTGGGCCTTGCTTATGCAAGGTCCTTTTTTGGCAAAGGAGGTCAAAGAGATGGATGTACCAAATGATATTCTATATCAAGCGTTTTACTCTTATGTTATGGGTATAGATAACTCGATTAATGAATTGAGAAATCATGGATTTCTCATCGAAAACGATGGTAACAATTATATGGTTTCTTTTTCAAAAGAGAAAGCAACCATTTGGGAAGAATTTGTAAAAAAGCATCTAGGAGTTGGATATTGGAACGAGTATTTAACCGATAATAGCGTGGTCTTTTTATTTCATTTACAAGATGGGATTAAGCGATATGAGGTATACGATTTTAGGGATTATGAAGTTCTTGGGCTTTGCGAAAAATTTTGCGAGTGTAAATTTGAATCATTGAAGAGTATGCTTATGGGAAATCATTTTTACAAAGAGGTATTAACATAGCAATTGTGCTAGGGGATTTGAAGAAAAACTAACGTTTTATGGAAGTGAAATTTTATGATACAATCGACGATTCATTATTAAAATTTGCAGTTATCATCTCAAAATATCATGGGAAATGGGTGTTTTGTAAACATAAAGAAAGAGATACATATGAAGTACCAGGCGGTCACAGAGAAGACGGCGAATCCATATTAGATGCCGCAAAGCGAGAATTCTTAAATCGCTAGCGACATAGAAAACCAGGAGATGTTACAATGAAACAGATAATTTCTATTTTAGGACCAAATGGTGTGGGCAAAAGTACAACGGCAAATATTCTGCTCGAAAAGCGCCCTTTGAGTGCATATATAGACTCAGATTGGTGCAGAGCCATAAATCCATTTATTTTCACACCGTCAACCAAGCAGGCTGTAACGGATAATATATATTGTCTTTTCAAAAATTATTTATTGTGCGACGATATAGAAACAATTATTTTCCCGCATTCCTTTCATGGAGAGCGCAAGGCAATTTTTGAGGAAGTAATATCCAGATTGGAAAATGAACAGATAGAGTTTGGAGTACATCACATCATTTTGAAGTGCTCAGAAGACGAAAATCATAAAAGAGCGATTGCAGATGGGCGAGATGAAGCTCGAATTCTACGCGGAATGAAAAACACGTTTCATTATTATGATGAATTTAGTTATCCTGTTATTGATACAACTAAGTTAAAACCAGAACAAGTAGCAGAACAAATATTGAAGATTGTGGAGGAAGCTGGCAAATATCAAAACTAAAGTTTATAATTGTTTTGCATTATCGCAATCTAGGAAAAGAATTAATCTAAAAAAAACCTTATTATATAACTACCACGTGGCAATGGAAGGTGATGGTTATGAAATCAATTCAAAGTATGAGTCAAGTACTGAAGTATATTGATGAACATCTTGAAGAAACGCTTACAAACGAAATGTTAGCAGGAGTTGCAGGATATTCCGAGTATCATTTTATGCGAGTGTTTAAAGATTGTATGAATACAACTGTAATGGAATATGTGTGCAAGAGAAGACTTATCAAGGCTTCAGAAGAGATTCTTTTGGGTGCGAAAATAATTGATGTTGCAATGAAATATGGCTGGCAGTCGCATAGTGGATTTACAAAAGCATTTAAGAAAGAATTTGGTTTTTATCCGTCACTTCTAAGAGCAATGAAAGTTACAGTAGATAACTTAGGAGGTAGAGATATGAGTCATATTTTTTTGGAATCAACAAAAGTTGGTATGACAAAGGAAGAATTATTTGTAATATTACAGGAAAAACTCAAAATTAATGGAGTGAATGTAGAGCAAAATAAACTTAATAATGTTTATCTTAGTGCGTGTAATGCTTACGAAAATGTGAAAAGGTATTCAGGTGAAGAGTATGTAACTCATTTAATTAATGTTTCGATTGTTTTGGCAGAGTTGGGAGCAACAGAGGAGGTCATATTAGCTGGTATGTTCTGCGATGTGGCTAAAAAGGGTGTAGTACCATTAGAAATCTTAAGGGTTGACTTGCCTAGGGAAATTTATGATATTGTTGAGAAGGTACAGGAGACAGGTCATGAATTGGAAGAAGCGTCAGATGAAGTTGTGCTTATAAAATTAGCAGAAAGGCTTCATAATATGCGCACAATAGAGTTTATCGATGAATATAAAAAGCAGCAAAAAGCCAAAGGAACAATAGAACGGTTTATGCCATTGGCAAGAAGGCTGGGTAATAAAAAACTAATTGATGAACTAAATGATTTGGGAATGAAGTATTATGTTTAATGTTATAATGTCAAATAACGCATAGACTCTTGACAAAATCACTGTTCAAGGCTAATATATCATTAGTCTTTAATATGAAAAAGAAAAAAGTAGTGAGAAAGAGGAGTACACATAATTCGCTTGCCAGAGAGGACTGCTCATCGGCTGAAAAGCAGTCTGAAGATAGAGATGTGGAAGGTAGCTTTTGAACTGGGTATCTGAACTGGTAGTAGGATATCACGGAGTGGTTCACGTTATCGAACTTTGAGATGTATACAATATGATTGTGTATAATAAAGGTGGTACCGCGGATTTTCGCCCTTTGCATTTTGCAGAGGGCGTTTTTTATATGTTTCTTAAGATTCTGTGAAAATCACTACAAAACAAACAATTTTATAGTACAATAAAAGGTGCGAAAGCAAACAAGGAGGAAGCTATGAGCAAGCAACTTGAAAAAACTTACAATCCGAAAGAGATTGAATCAAAACTATATGAGAGATGGATGGAAAAGAAATACTTCCATGCAGAGGTCGACAGAAGCAGAAAACCATTTACCATTGTAATGCCACCACCGAACATTACAGGTAAATTGCATATGGGACATGCTCTTGACAACACATTGCAGGATATTTTAATTCGTTATAAAAGAATGCAAGGTTACAACGCACTTTGGGTGCCTGGAACAGACCATGCTGCGATTTCGACAGAGGTTAAGGTTACAGAGCAATTGAAAAAAGAGGGCGTTGACAAAAAAGAATTAGGCCGTGAAGGTTTCCTTGCAAGAACATGGGAATGGAAAGAGGAATACGGTGGGACAATAACATCACAGCTTAAGAAATTAGGTACATCTTGTGATTGGGACAGAGAACGTTTTACCATGGACGAAGGCTGCTCATATGCAGTTCAAGAAGTATTTATTAAATTATATGAAGAGGGTTATATTTACAAGGGACCACGTATCATCAACTGGTGTCCGGTATGTAAAACCTGTCTTTCTGATGCGGAAGTAGAGCACGAAGAACAAGCCGGACATTTCTGGCATATTAAATATCCAATTGTAGGAACAGACCGCTTCCTTGAGATTGCTACAACACGTCCGGAAACTATGCTTGGTGATACTGCCATTGCCGTTCATCCGGATGATGAAAGATATCAGGATATCGTTGGAAAAATGGTATTGTTACCATTAGTAAATAAAGAAATTCCGATTGTTGCAGACAGCTATGTAGATAAAGAGTTTGGAACGGGTGCTGTTAAAATCACACCAGCCCATGACCCGAACGACTTAGAAGTTGGAGAACGTCATAACTTACCCGAAATCAATGTGATGAATGATGATGCAACTATCAACGAATTGGGTGGTAAATATGCAGGAATGGACCGCTATGAAGCAAGAAAAGCAATCGTAGCTGATTTAGAAGAACAAGGATATCTTGTAAAAATCGAAGACCATTCCCACAATGTTGGTACACATGACCGTTGTCATACAACTGTAGAACCACTTATCAAGCAACAATGGTTTGTAAAAATGGAAGAACTTGCTAAACCGGCGATTAACGCAATCAAAACTGGTGAATTAAAGTTCGTTCCGGAACGTTTTGATAAAATTTATTTACACTGGTTGGAAAACATCCGTGACTGGTGTATTTCAAGACAAATCTGGTGGGGACACAGAATCCCGGCTTACTACTGCGATAAATGCGGGGAATTTGTAGTGGCAAGAGAAATGCCGGAAGTTTGTCCACACTGTGGAGGTACACATTTTACACAGGATGAGGATACCTTGGATACATGGTTCAGTTCTGCATTATGGCCATTCTCAACACTTGGCTGGCCGGAGCAGACGGAAGAAATGGATTACTTCTATCCAACAGACGTATTAGTAACCGGATACGACATCATTTTCTTCTGGGTAATCCGTATGGTATTCTCAGCTTACGCGCACACAGGAAAATCACCATTCCACACCGTATTTATTCACGGTTTGGTGCGTGATTCACAGGGACGTAAGATGAGTAAATCCTTAGGAAATGGTATTGACCCATTGGAAATTATCGAACAATACGGTGCAGATGCGCTTCGTATGACACTGGTTACAGGCAATGCTCCTGGTAATGACATGCGTTTCTATGATGAAAGAGTTGAAGCCAACAGAAACTTTGCAAATAAGGTATGGAATGCTTCACGTTTCATTATGATGAACATGGAAGGTAAAGAAGTGACTACCCCGGATTACAGCGATTTGTCAAATATTGATAAGTGGGTAT
Source organism: Faecalimonas sp. (assembly GCA_045654105.1). GTDB lineage: Bacteria > Bacillota > Clostridia > Lachnospirales > Lachnospiraceae > Faecalimonas. The sequence continues at coordinate 5,517 of JAZOMR010000169.1, forward strand.
TGTCTAAGGTAAATACACTTGCAAAAGATGTAACAGAAAACATGGACAAGTTTGAACTTGGTATTGCACTTCAGAAAGTATATGACTTTATCTGGGATGAATTCTGTGACTGGTACATCGAGCTTGCAAAATATCCAATCTGGCATGCAGATGAGAATCCAAAGGCAGCAAATGCAACGCTTTGGACTTTGAAAACTGTATTGGCAAATGGATTAAAATTCTTACATCCGTTTATGCCATTTGTATCAGAGGAAATCTACAGCGTATTAGTACCTGAAGAAGAATCCTTGATGATGTCAGCATGGCCACAGTACAAGGATGAATGGAATTTCGCACAAGAGGAAACACAAGTAGAGCGCATGAAGGAAATTATTCGCGGTGTTCGTAATGTACGTGCAGAAATGAACGTTGCACCAAGCCGTAAGGCACAAACCTTTGTGGTATGTGAAAATGGAGCATTGTGCAAGGGCTTTGAAGAAATGAAGGCATCAGCAGCTTCGCTTATGAGTGCGAGTGAAATTGTGATTCAAAATACAAAAGATGGAATTGCAGAAGATGCAGTTTCTGTAGTTGTAACAGATGCAGTTGTATATTTGCCATTAGCTGAATTGGTAGATTTTGAAGCGGAAATCGAACGTCTCACAAAAGAAGAGGAGAGATTGACGAAAGAGCTTGCTCGTGTAAATGGAATGTTGAGCAATGAAAGATTTATCAGCAAGGCTCCGGAAGCAAAAATCAACGAAGAAAAAGCGAAATTGGAAAAATATACACAGATGATGGAACAAGTAAGGGAAAGACTTGCAGGACTACGTAAGTAGGCCTGCTGTCGATAATTTATTTGAGGTTAGAGTATGAAAAAAATTCAAATTAGCAAAGAAGATATCAAACAATATTTTCAGCAAAGAAAGCAGAGAAGACAGACAATTCTTGAAAAGCAAAGAAATAGTAAATTTGCCAAAGCAATGGCACCGGTTTATTTGTGGATGAATCGCTTTTCTCTCATTTTGCAGTTTTTGTTAGCAGGGGTTATCAACTTTACGATTGAAGCGATTTCAAGACACAGCATAGGAGAAGCGTGGGAGTATCTGACTATGACACCATGGCCATTTCTCTTTAACACCTATATGATTTTTGTTACATTCCTGCTTGTATATATTGTGAGAAGACGTGTTTTCTTCCGTATTATCATCAGCGTATTTTGGCTTGTTATCGGATGTGTCAACGGATATATGTTAAGTGTTCGTGTCACACCGTTTAATGCACAGGATTTGAAGGTTATCGATGATGCACTGTCTATGATAGATAAGTATTTTACGGGACCACAGGGACTGTTAATTATTATCGGTATTCTTGCTGTTCTGGCATGGCTGGTTTCTATGTGGAGACGAGGCGGCCAGTATACAGGGAAATTATATAGAATACCGGCAATTGTTGTGTGTGTCATAGCATTTGCCACACTTGGAAAGGTAACAGATTTTGCGATTGATAAGCGTGTTGTGTCCGATTATTTTGGTAACATAGCATTTGCATACGAAGATTACGGTTTGCCATATTGCTTTACGGCAAGTATGTTTAACACAGGTATTGATAAGCCTGACAAAAGGGAGTACGAGGAGAAAGAGGTCCTTGCCATTACAGAAAACGGAAAGCTGTTGGAGTCAAGTACCACACGAAAAGAAATGCCGAATATCATTTTGATTCAATTGGAATCTTTCTTCGACCCGGATGAGGCAGAATTTTTCGAAACAACAAAGGATCCGATTCCAACCTTTCACTATTTGATGGAAAATTATTCGTCCGGCTACTTCAAAGTACCGTCTGTAGGAGCGGGAACTGCAAATACAGAGTTTGAAGTGCTTACGGGTATGAGCATGCGCTATTTTGGACCTGGTGAGTATCCATACAAAACATATGTGAAAAAAGAGGGACATGCAATCGAAAGCGTTGCAACTGCTTTGAAGGCATTTGGATATGGAGCACACGCCCTTCACAACAATGGTGGAAACTTCTACAGCCGTGCCGATGTGTTTAAAAATATGGGCTTTGACAGCTATACTAGTGAAGAGTTTATGAATGTGCTTCAGTTTACAGAAAATGACTGGGCAAAGGATGACATTTTAACAGAGCACATCCTAAATTCAATGGATTCTACAGAGCAACAGGACTTCATATTTACAATTACAGTGCAAGGGCATGGGGATTATCCGGAGAAAAAAGTATTAGATAATCCATTGATTGAAGTGACTGGAATTGAAGATGAAGGCAAGAAAAATGCTTGGGAGTACTTTGTAAATATGTTGTATGAAACAGATTTGTTTATTGCAGATTTGATTTCAGAGTTGGAACAAAGAGGGGAACCGTCTGTATTAATTCTTTATGGTGACCACCTTCCAACTATGGGATTGGAAGCAAGTGATTTGAAGAGCCGTTATTTATTTAATACCAATTATGTTGTTTGGGATAATATCGGGTTAAAGGAAGAAGACCAGACACTTGCAACCTACCAGTTGATGGCAGATGTTTTTGGAAAGCTGGACATTCACTCAGGAACTGTATTTAACTATCATCAGACAAGAAGACAGACTTCAAATTACCTGGCTGATTTGGAACTGCTACAATATGATATGCTATATGGCGAAAGATACACCTATGGTGGAAAAGCCAATGCGCCTAAGGTAGATGACCATTTCCAAATGGGAATCTTGGATGTGTCACTGTTTAATATGGAGACCGACCCGAAGGGACATTATATTTTCTATGGTGAAAATATGACAAGAAACACCAAGATTTATATTAATGATGAGAAACAGAGCACATCCTTTATCAACGATACTCGTATTGAATTGAAGAAATCAAAACTTTCAGAGGGTGATAAGATTGTGGCTTGCCAGGTTGGTTCTAGCAGTCGAATTTTCCGTTCATCTGTAGAGTATCGATACAATATGGGGCAGCTTGTTCTGGCTGAAAACTATGTAGAGCCAGTGGCACCTGAAACACCGGAGGGTGCGGACACACTAGAAGGTGGCGATACGACGGGAAATACGTCGCCGACTGAAAATCCGACACCATAGCAGTAGAGAAACCTCGAAAAATGCGCACGGTAGCATATTGCTTTTTTAAGAATCTGTGCGTATGATAGTTTTGTTAGAGGGAGGAA